>NZ_JBWKWB010000014.1:0-145178 GCF_059421985.1 Pseudomonas sp. GW821-FHT02A11 | reverse complement strand
TGGCTAGAGTCAGATTCGAATTTCCTGTCCTGCCCGCCCCATCAAGTCTAAACATACAAGCGAATTCATTCGCGAGGGGTCAGTCCAGCCGCCCCCTATGTGCCGCCTGTGCCATCGATTCGCGAATGAATTCGCTCCCACAGGGAATCACCATCGCCTCGCAAAACGCTGTCGAAATTTAGACCCGAGGTAAATCGACCACAGCCGTCAGGCCGCCCCCCGGGGTTTCTTCCAGGCGCAGATCACCGCCCATACGCCGCGCCGCTTCCCGGGCGATGGTCATGCCAATGCCGACGCCGCCGGAATTGCGATTGCGCGAGCCTTCGACGCGGTAGAAGGGTTCGAACACCGCTTCGCGCAGGTCTTGCGCAATGCCGGGGCCCTGATCGACGACCCTGATGCGCAGGTGTTCACTGGAGTCCTCGATGATGACCCGTGCATGCCCGGCATAGCGCAAGGCGTTGTCGATGAGGTTGTGCAGGCACGAGCGCAGGGCCATGGGCTGGGACTTCAGCGGTTTACAGGTGCCGCTGGCTTGGACGTCATCGCCATTGTCCTGGGCGTTCTCGGTGAGCGATTCGATCAGCGCCTGCACATCGAAATATTGCAGGGTTTCGCTGGTGCGCTGCTCGTTGAGGTAAGTCAGGGTCGCGTCGAGCATGCCGATCATATCGTTCAAATCTTGCGTCATCTGGCCGTGCAGCTTGGGTTCTTCGATCTGCTCGACCCGCAGTTTCAGGCGCGCCAGGGGCGTGCGCAGATCATGGGACACCGCCGCGAGCATGCGCCCACGCTGCTGCACCTGTTCGCGAATGCGTTCCTGCATCAGGTTGAAGGTCGCGGCCGCCTGACGCGCTTCCCGAGGTCCGGTGATGGTCAGTGGCGGGCTGTCTAGGTTTTCGCTCAGGCGCTCGGCGGCATCACTGATGCGCTGCACCGGGCGGCTCAGGGCCTTGGCCCCGAACCAGGCGGCAATGACCAGTGTCACCAACTGAAAGAACAGCGGAATCAGCGGAATGCCGAAAAACGGCGGGCGCCCAGGCCCCGGCGGTGGCGGAGGCGGGCGCAGGGCGTCGAGGGCCGAGGACAGTTCGCCTTGCTCCCCGGCAGGCTGCAGGGGGTGAGCGTTCTGCTGTCCGGCAGGCGGCGGTGGCGGCATCGCCGGGCCGTAATGATGGAACCAGATGAAGGCGAGCAAATGCGCCAGCACGATCGCCAGCAGCGCACCGCCGAACAGTCGGGCGAAGAGCGTATCAGCCGAGCGGATCAACCAATCTCCCTGGCGTCGAACATATAGCCTTCGCCTCGTACGGTCTTGATCAGTTGTGGGGATTTCGGATCGTCACCGAGCTTCTGGCGCAGGCGCGAGACCAGCAAGTCGATACTGCGATCGAAGGCTTCGATGGAGCGGCCACGGGCGGCGTCCAGCAATTGCTCGCGATTGAGCACCCGGCGCGGGCGTTCGAGGAACACCCGCAGCAGGCGGAATTCGGCATTGGACAGTGGCACCACCAGGCCGTCCGGGGCGGTGAGCTGGCGCAACACGCTGTTCAGGCGCCAGTTGTCGAAACGCAGGGTGGTGCGCTCTTCGGTGCGATCGTCGCGTACGCGGCGCAGGATGGTCTGGATACGTGCCACCAGCTCGCGAGGCTCGAAGGGCTTGGCCATGTAGTCGTCGGCGCCCAGCTCCAGGCCGATGATGCGGTCGGTGGGTTCGCAACGGGCGGTCAGCATCAGGATCGGGATATCCGAGGAGCTGCGCAGCCAACGGCACAGCGACAGGCCGTCTTCACCCGGCAGCATCAGATCCAGCACCACCACGTCGTAGGTTTCCTCGGCCAGGGCCTGACGCATGGCGTTGCCGTCGGTGACACCGGTGCTCTGGATATTGAAGCGGGCGAGGTAATCGCACAGCAGTTCGCGGATCGGTACGTCGTCATCGACGATCAGCGCCCGGGTGTTCCAGCGCCGCTCTTCAGCCGGTGCGTTGGCGGTGTTGCTGTCAGGGGTCGTTTGCATGTTGCTGCCGCCATGGTGATGCCGCCGTGAAGGCCGCGAGTGAGGAACGACGCTGCCATGCGACTTCGCTGGCGAGCGGGCGCAAGGGTGAGTGGACCAGGTGTCAGTGGAATGTCCTGAATGTATCAAGAAATGTACATAAGATCAGGGCTGAGCGACAGGAGCACCGGGGGAGCGTGTGTTGTACCCGGTAGCTTAGTCGCGCTGATTGCGTGCTGCTGACGGCACAAGCAGGGCTGGCGCAGCCACAGCCCAAATCAGCCTATAAAAAGAAACGCCCCGAACCAGTCGGGGCGTTTTGCATTTCCAGGCAGCTATACCCTCAGCCAGCCACCGCTTCCATCCGCGCCTGGCCGCCCTTGCGGAACAGCACCAGCGTCGCGATCAAGCCCAGCACGGCTGCGCCACTCAGCCAGATGCCTGGTGCTGCCTTGTTGTTCAGCTCATGGATCAGATAGGTACAGGCCGCCGGAGTGAAGCCACCGAACGTCGCGGTCGCCAGGCTATAAGCCAGCGAAAAACCGGTGGTCCGCACTTCGACCGGCATGATCTCGGTCAGAGACACCACCATCGCGCCGTTGTACGAGCCGTACAGGAACGACAGCCAAAGCTCGACCATCAGCAGGTTGCCGAAGCTCGGGTTGGCGGTCAGCCAGGACAGGGCAGGGTATGCCGTGATGATGGCCAGAATGGTGGCCGCCAGCAGCAGTGGTTTGCGACCGATCTTGTCCGACACCGCGCCCATCACCGGCAGCCAGATGAAGTTCGAAATCCCCACGCAGACGGTCACCAGCAGGCTGTCCAGGTCAGACAGGTGCAGCTCGTTCTTGCCGAAAGTCGGAGTGTAGGCGGTGATCAGGTAGAACGACACAGTTGTCATGACCACCAGCGCCATACCCGCGATGACCACGCCGAAGTTGGAGCCGATCGACTTCATCACCTCGCCCATGGTCGGGCGGTGCTTGCGCGCACGGGCTTCGAACTCAGGGGTTTCTTCCAGCGAGCGCCGGATGACGAAGATTGCCGGGACGATCATGCAGCCGACCAGAAACGGCACGCGCCAGCCCCATTGGCTCATATCTTCCGGGGTCAGCCAGTGGTTCAGGGCCACGCCCAGCAGGCCTGCGAACACGACCGCGGCCTGCTGGCTGGCGGACTGCCAGCTGACGAAGAAGCCTTTGCGGCCCGGGGTCGAGATCTCGGCCAGGTACACCGATACGCCGCCCAGTTCCACACCGGCGGAGAAGCCTTGCAGCAAGCGACCGATCAACACCAGCAAGGGCGCGGCGACACCCAAGGTCGCGTAACCCGGTACGAAGGCGATCAACAGCGTGCCCATGGCCATCAGGGCCAAGGTGATGATCAGGCCTTTCTTTCGGCCGTGGTGGTCGATGTAGGCGCCGAGGAAAATGGCACCCAGTGGGCGCATGAGGAAGCCGGCGCCGAAGGTCGCCAGCGAAAGCATCAGCGATGCGAATTCACTGTCGGCAGGGAAAAATGCTTTGGCGATGGCCGTGGCGTAAAAGCCGTAGACCATAAAGTCAAACATTTCAAGGAAGTTACCGCTGACAACGCGAAAAATCGCCTTGCCTTTGCCTGTGTTCGAGGCCATCTGGAATTACTCACTTAGGCTGTCTAGCTGGGGATCCGTTGTATTTATGCGTCCTCTCCTGCGCAGTCCGAGCTTGGCCTCCAACTCCGCAGATTTGTAACGATATGTGTAAAAGTGGCGGATAGCAATCAGAAGACTCGCCGGGTCGGCTGCTGCAGCGGTCGGTGAAAACCCGTCATTGCGGTATTTGTTTATGTCATCCGCGGCGCGGATATGCCCTTAACTCGCCCGATACGTACCGGCTGAGACTGAATTCAGCGGGTCGACTCATCCACGTGCGAGTTAACAGAACCATGAATTCCGACTTCGACTTGATCGACGCTTTTTCGCATCGCCCTTTTCTCACTCCCCTGACCCGCGCCGCCCTGAAGGCGGCTCTCGTGGAGCAATTTCCGGCTGTGGACATTGACCCCGATGTCGCGGCCATCATTGCCACCGATTCGCCAGATGAGGCGGTGACACTGACCCAGGCGCTGCGCACGCACTTTGCCACGGGGAAAACCTTGCGCTGGACAACTGGGCAGCATCGACTGGTGGCCGATCCAGCGGTCGCCGCGCCGGTCAGCCTCGAGGTCGACGTCGAGCAACTGGCAGTCCTCGTCGATAGCGTTTGCTTGGGTATTGCGGACATTTTCACTGAGGCCTTGATAGTGTTTTGGGATCGACCCGATGCGAGCGGGCTGCGTCCGGGGCAGCGTCTGGCCGACGCGTTCGAGCGGCGACTGTCGGGGCAGACCGGTTTGACGCAAGCGGCCAGGCGCGCGATTGCCGAGCGTAAAGCACTCAAGGTTTTAAAAGCACAGCTGGCCGCCATCCAGCGGCTGCCTTCGTCTGAGCTGGGGCATTTCGAGGAGATCGAGCGCTACCTGGCGATGGTGACCGACATCACCCCGCTGGTTCAGGACAGGCAGGCAGCAACCCGTGCCCCGAGCATCGACCGACTTGAGCAGTTGCCTTCCTGGTTAAGCGCCGCCTCCTCAGCCGATCGGCTCGATTACAGTCGCCAACTGGCTGCGGTGGCCGTCGCCGCGAGGAATGCAGCGGGAAAGGCATGGGACGACGAGCTGCCGTCGTTGCTCGATTACGCAAGGATGGTGTTGCAGCAGGCGATGTGCACCGATCACCCGCAGGCCAAGTGGATGACGCTTGATGATGTCACGGTGCACGTCGCCAAGGTCGTGGCATCGCCGGTGCCTTCCACTGGGCAGATCATCGCGGTTGGCGATATCGAGCGCCGACAGATGAGTGTCGCCCAGTTCGCGCTGGGCAACTTGTGCAGCATTCCCAGTGGCACCGTCAGCCTCACGGTGCGCGATGGCGGACCGCTGCCGGGTTGGCTGACCGTGGCGTACGTGCGGCAATTGATTGTGCGCGTTGACATCGGCGGCGCGTATCCGGCCCTGGTTCGCCGTTGCCTGATGACCGATCCTGCGCAATCGGCGCGACGAAAAACGCTGTTTGCCGATCAACTGCGCGTGCAGTTGCCGCTCAAGGCGCTGGAGCAGAAGATTCGCGGCGAAGGAGGGCTTACGGATGCAGGATATCGCTGTGTCTGTGGGGTAATGCAAGCCTCTGACACCCTGTATGCGCTGCGTCCGTTGGCCTGGATCAGTCAGCCTGGTGCGGCGTCCGATGAGGTCTGCAATATGTTCATCATAGGGGCGACGGACACCACCCTCGGCCCCTTTATTCTTTATCGTCCTTTTGCCTCGACGCCGCTGACCGAATTTCCGACCTGGCTGGCGCTGCGCAATGCCATCGCCACGGCCGGTGAGCTGCGGGACGAGGTGTTGGTATGGATGACCGATCAGGGCCGCCAGCGCTATGCCAATGGTGGCTTCGAGCAATCGCACATTCTGCGGTTTGGCATTGGCTCGGATTTCGCCCCGCTGGAAACGCCAGATGCGCCACAGCTCAGTGTGGTTCCGGTTGAGGGCGACCGGATGCAGGCCTTGTTCACGGCCAATGCCAAGGCGCTGGTGGATCTCGCTGATCGCCAATCGGTGTCCAACGCCGAAAGTCGCTGGGCGATGTTGCAAAGGGGCGGCTGGCTGGCGCTGGACGTAGTGATGCCTTTTCTGTCCGGGCCGACAGCCACGGCGTTGTGGTTGATTCAACTGATGATCGCCGTTGATCGAGTAGTGGTGGCCGAGCGCCGAGGAGCCGGTGGCGAGGGCGCGCAGGCCTGGAGTTCGTTGTTGCTGACCCTCTCGATGATTCTTTTGCATCAGGGCTTCAAACCGGTGGTAGTGGGTACGATCAAGTCGGCCACGGTTGAGCCGGTGCTTCAAGTTCAAGAGGGGGCAACTGACATCGCAGTGACAGCGGAGGTTGAAACTGAGTCCTTTCCTCAGTGGGATTTTTCCTGGTCCAGCCTCAGTCATCGGCTTAACGAAAGTCAGCTGCAAGCGCTCGAACGCCTGAAGCTCTCCCCTGAGCCGAACCTGGACGCTCCTTCAACGGAACCCGGGAGAGAAGGGCTGTGGCGGCACGGCCAGCAATGGTGTGTCCGGCTGGACTCTGGCGTGTACGAGGTCGGTTTTTCGGGTGATCAGGTCTTTATTGTCAATCCGCACCATCCACAGGTCAGCGGTCCGCGTTTGAGACGTACCGGGCAGGCCTGGGCGCTTGATCTATCACTCGGACTGTGCGGGGGAGGACCCAAGCGCAACGCCCGACAACTTGCGCAGGAAAACGCCGCAACCCTTAAGCGAGTGACCGAACGCGACGCGGTGCTGGAGCAGAACAAAGCCGCGCTGTACAAAAAGTTCGTCGGTTGGGACGCCACCCAAAAGAGTGTGTCCGGGCAAGTCCCCGCGCGCATCTATGACCTCATCGAAAAGGACCTGGATGAACTCAAAGCTGTCTACGAAGAGCGTTATCAGTTGCAGCAATCGTTGCGGCCTGCCGATCGTCTGAGCGACAAAGTCCTGGCGTGCGACCTACAACGTCTGGTACGACGCATCGCGTTTCTGGAGGGGGTGTTGCTGCATAACGCGGTGAGGTTGACCCAGGCAACGCTGCCCGCTCTCAACGCCGAGTCGGCGGGTGTCGTGAGTACACGTAATGTTTCCGCCTATCTGGGTTTGTTCGAGGATTTACTTAAGTTGCAAGACCGCGCGGTGCGCTGGTCGATTGAGCGCGAAGCGCTGTGGCAACGCCTGCGTGCCGTGCCCAGAGTAGGGGAAGGTCTGTGGCGCGAGGAGGTGCTGGAACTGCAAAACAGCAATCTCTACACCAGCCTTGCGTGGCGAATTGATCGCATGTGGTCATTGCTGGAACTGAGTTTCACGGCGCAGGACATCCTTTCAGGGCTAGGCGATCAAGCGTTCAAGGGGCTGCGCACCGATGATTCCTTGCACGCAGCCTTCAGTTCGCAGGCCGAGCTGGAAAAGCCCAACGATTACACCCTGGCTGAGCAGATTGACGTGCTGGAAAGTTCGCTCCGCGAATATCGGCGTTGCACCTTGATCGCAAGCTGTGCCAAAGAGCGCGCATTGAGCACGTTGAGCGTTGCCCCCTATGAGCGTTTTCTCGATGACTTGGCTTGGATCGTCGAGCGCGCCGAAACTCGGCTGTCGGATCTGGTACGCGAAAGCGCGGAGCCGGCAGAGCATCCGGTCGAATACACGCCCAGGGTCAAACAGCCTCGCAAGCGGATCATCAAGACGCGCGGCCACAGAACCCTCGTGGGACGCCTGCGGGAGGGCGAGCCGGAGCTGGCCGGGGCGGTGGTCGATGTGACCAAAACCATGAGCGACACCGTCGTCGGGACCTATCACCAGCACGAAAACGGCGAGTGGGTCGAGGTTGAAGTCCGGCCAGCCATCGCACCTTCGACCGCCCCGGCGAGCGTTGCGCTCAGTGAGCTCAAGCGCCAGGCCAATGCGGCCCTCGATCAGGTCGAACGCGACATCACGATGGCCCGGGCTCAATCCCGGCGCACCTACGAACCGTCGGATATTCAGGACATTCTGCTTCAGAAGGCGCAGACGCTGACGATTCTGGCCGACAAACTGGCACCTCACCTTGTCGTTTCCGAATCTGGACTGTCAGGTCCGGAGGCGGTCTTGACCCTGGTTGACCGGTTGCGGTCCGAAGCGTCGAAACTTACCGCTGAAGGACGCGCGTTGCGCATCGCCATGATTAAAGCGCAACCGCCTACAGCCTCGCGCCTTGATTACCTGGCCAGTGAGCAAGAGGTGGACATCGCGCGCTTCGAGGGACGCAAGAATATGTCGGGTGGCAAACGCAACGATTTCTTGCAGGAGTACGTCATCCGCGACAAGGATCAACGCGTGCTCTGGTGGGCGCATTTCCATTACGCGAGCGAGGCGGCGGCCGATACGGCGTTCACGGCGGCTCACCTGAAACTCCCCGATCAACGGTTCGTCGGCTACACCGCACAGGTAAAAGCCGCCAGAGCGAACAAAGAGGTGGTCAACATCTATCGCAGCTATATAGGCAAGGACATCGCGCAGCGGCGGTTTCTGGACATGGCGCCTGGACCTGCAAGGGACGAATGAGACCCACTATCAAGGAGCTGCTCCACGAACAAACTCGCAAATTTGCAGGTTTTTTTAGGATTCGAGGCGCCAAGGGATTTATCATCCGCAGCAATTTGGCGCTCGATGGGTTCATTGACTGCCCCGAGTGTCCCGTAGCGCAGACAACATTGGCCTACGACGCGACCAAGGGTTAATGTTCGCGGCGACGCGGGACGATTAGACTGCGCCGCGAGTTTTGTTCTTCATGCCGCAGGTGTGCGGCATGACTTAGCCGGAGACGCCAGCGTGGCGTCTCGGCCTGTTCTGAGGAGTACGCATGGCTGTCTACAACTACGACGTAGTGGTGCTGGGTTCAGGCCCGGCGGGAGAAGGCGCGGCAATGAACGCTGCCAAGGCTGGGCGCAAGGTAGCCATGGTCGACAGCCGTCGCCAGGTCGGCGGCAACTGCACCCACCTGGGCACGATCCCGTCCAAGGCGCTGCGTCACTCGGTCAAGCAGATCATCCAGTTCAACACCAATCCCATGTTCCGCGCCATTGGCGAGCCGCGCTGGTTCTCGTTCCCGGACGTGCTCAAGAGCGCTGAAAAAGTCATCAACAAGCAGGTTGCCTCGCGCACCGGTTATTACGCGCGCAACCGCGTCGACGTGTTCTTCGGCACCGGCAGCTTTGCCGACGAGCGTACCGTCGATGTGGTCTGCAACACCGGCGTCGTGGAAAAACTGGTCGCCAACCAGATCATTATCGCCACCGGCTCGCGGCCTTATCGCCCGGCGGATATCGACTTTTCCCACAAGCGTATCTACGACAGCGACACCATCCTCAGCCTCAACCACACCCCGCGCAAGCTGATCATCTACGGCGCTGGCGTGATCGGTTGCGAATACGCGTCGATCTTCAGTGGTCTGGGCGTGGACGTCGAGCTGATCGACAACCGCGACCAACTGCTGAGCTTCCTCGACGCTGAGATCTCGCAAGGCCTGAGCTACCACTTCAGCAACAACAACGTGATGGTGCGCCACAACGAAGAGTACGAGCGCGTTGAAGGCCTGGAGAACGGCGTGATCCTGCACCTCAAGTCCGGCAAAAAGGTCAAGGCGGACGCCTTGCTGTGGTGCAACGGCCGGACGGGCAACACCGACAAGCTGGGTCTGGAGAACGTCGGCATCAAGGCCAACGGCCGTGGCCAGATCGAAGTGGATGAGGAATACCGCACCAGCAAGCCCAACATCTATGGCGCAGGCGACGTGATCGGCTGGCCGAGCCTGGCCAGTGCGGCGTACGACCAGGGTCGTTCGGCGTCGGGCAAGGCGGTGGACAACGGCACCTGGCGTTTCGTCAACGACGTGCCGACCGGCATCTACACCATTCCGGAAATCAGCTCGATCGGCCAGAACGAGCACGACCTGACCCAGGCGAAAATCCCGTACGAAGTGGGCAAGGCGTTCTTCAAGAGCATGGCTCGCGCGCAGATATCCAACGAGCCGGTGGGCATGCTGAAGATCCTGTTTCATCGCGAAACCCTGGAAATCCTCGGCGTTCACTGCTTCGGTGACCAGGCATCGGAGATCGTGCACATCGGTCAGGCAATCATGAACCAGCCGGGCGAGGCCAACTCCATCAAGTACTTCGTCAACACCACGTTCAACTACCCGACCATGGCCGAAGCCTACCGGGTTGCGGCGTACGATGGCCTCAACCGGCTTTTTTGAGCGGCTCCGGCCGGTGGCCTGAGCCGGCCGGGGAGACCGATTTCAGTAATTCCCGAGAGTGGCGCTGGCCAAACCGGGAAAGTCTGTAATCAGGCTGTCAACGCCGAAGTCGGCGAGTCTGCGCATCAGCGCGGGCTCGTTGACTGTCCACACCGACACATGCAGGCCCTGATTCTGGGCTTTCTTCAGGCGCTCGGGCGTGCACAGCGTCCAGTTCAGCGCCAGGATTTCACAGCCATAACTCTGGGCGACCTTCAGCGGGTCAAGCCAGGCGTATTCGGCCACCAGACCGCGCGACACATCCGGTGTCAATTCCTGCGCAGCGCCCAGCACTTCCCGCGAACTCGACGTGATGGTGATCTTGTCCAGCAGGCCATGGCGCTGAGCCATTTCGCGGATCGCCAACACGGTTGTCGCCGAACGGGTGCGTGAGGCGCTTTTGACTTCCAGTTGCCAGTGATCGAAGTCGCACTTCTCGAACAGTTCTTCCAGACGCGGAATCGGGCACGGATTGACCCAGCCGGGACCACCCTTGCGCGCGTCGTAGGTCACCAGGTCCGCCGCTTGGTGCTCGACCACCTTGCCGCGTCGGTCGGTGGTGCGCTTGAGGGTCGGGTCGTGGATTACCATCAATTCGCCGTCGCGGGACAGGTGCAGGTCCAGTTCGCAACGTTTGACGCCGTGTTTGAGGCACTCCTGAAAGCTGGTCAGGGTGTTTTCCGGTGCTTCGCCTTTGGCGCCGCGGTGGCCGTAGATTAGGGTCACAAATGCTCCTTCGATAACGCGCCTACAGGCTGAAAATCAGGTGGGATCGGGGTTGCTCTGTTCGCGGGCAAGCCTGCGCTGGGCGGCTTGCCGTTGCAGGATGTGTCTGGCGAGCAGCTGACGCTGGGCGTCGCTGAGTTCGACCCACTCGGTGCCGACCTCGAAATCGCCGATGGTCAGGGAGTGGCATTGAGTGACCTTGGCCCGCAGCATCATGCCGGAGGCCTGGGGCATGAGCACCATTTTCACCGACAGCAATGTGCCAGTGGGGAAGGGCTGATGGGATTCGAATTGCAGGCCGCCTTCGGACATGATCACCTTCTGCGGGGCGCCGAGCTTGCCCAGCACGGTCTGGGCGACCACCTGGCCGAGCAGATCGATGCGCTTGCTCATGGCCCGCAGAAAGCTGTTGGTGGTGCGATCGCGGTCGTCCAGCTGGCGCAGCAGGTGCTGGGATTCGAACTCGGCGACGTGCAGCTCGCTCAGCAAATCGAATAGGGTCGAGGTGTCTTCGTGGCCGTTTTCGTCGACCACTCCGGCGCCCGGAAGGCGTTGAATTTCCAGTGCGACGCTGTCCTCGATACGGTAGTATTCGCGGCGTTCTTCATCATCTAGTGTCGGCATGGCGAACCCATGGTAGCAGCGGTTGTCAGATTGATACGCTCGATCGCGACTCAGTGAATCGAGTGTAAAGCCGCAGGCCAAGGCCCGCCACAAGGACGTTCCCATTCCTTTGAACAAGCCCTTACATGTTCAGACCTCTTTTTGTATTTATCGGCACGCGTTACACCCGTGCAAAACGCCGTAATCATTTTGTCTCCTTCATTTCCCTGACGTCGATGATCGGTCTCGCCCTCGGCGTAGTGGTGATGATAGTCGTGTTGTCGGTCATGAATGGCTTCGATCACGAAATGCGCACCCGTGTGCTGGGCATGGTGCCCCACGCGACCATCGAATCCGGTGAGCCGATCAGCGACTGGCAAAGCCTGGCCGTCAAGGTCAAACAGAATCCGCAGGTGGAGGCCATCGCGCCGTTCACCCAGATGCAGGGGCTTTTGACCAACAATGGCAACGTGCAGAAAATCCTGCTCAATGCCATCGACCCGGTTCAGGAACGCAAAGTTTCGATTATCGACGGCTTCATGAAGCAGGGGCATCTGGACGATCTGGTGTCCGGCGGCTTCGGCGTGGTCATCGGCGACAAGGCCGCGACCAAGCTGGGCGTGGGCATTGGCGACAAGGTGACGTTCGTTTCCCCTGAAGTCACGGTGACCCCGGCTGGCATGTTCCCGCGCATGAAGCGCTTCACCGTGGTCGGCATATTCCATGTCGGCGCCGGCGAGCTGGACGGTTATCTGGGGGTCACCAACCTGCAGGATCTGGCCCGGCTGCATCGCTGGAAGCCTGATCAGGTGCAGGGCCTGCGCCTGAAATTCACCGACCTGTTCAAGGCCCCGCGCACGGCCTACGACATCGCCCAGAGCCTGGGCGAGCATCAGTATTACTCCCGTGACTGGACCCGCACCCACGGCAACCTCTATCAGGCCATCGGCATGGAGAAATCCATCATCGGCCTGCTGCTGTTGCTGATCGTGGCGGTGGCGGCGTTCAACATCATTTCCACGCTGGTGATGGTGGTCAACGACAAGCGCGGCGACATCGCCATTCTGCGCACGCTGGGCGCGACGCCGGGGCAGATCATGCGCATCTTCATGGTCCAGGGCACTGTAATTGGCGTCGTCGGCACGGCCATCGGCGCGGGTGTCGGGACTCTTGCGGCGCTCAATGTCAGTGCAGCGATCTCGGCGCTAGAAGGGCTGATCGGCCACAAGTTTCTCAACGCAGACGTCTATTTCATCGACTATCTGCCTTCGCAATTGATGACCGAAGACGTGCTGATGGTATGCGGCGCGGCGCTGGTCCTGAGTTTCCTCGCCACCTTGTATCCTGCCTGGCGTGCCGCGCGCACCCAGCCAGCGGAGGCGCTACGTTATGAGTGAGTCGGGCATGAGTGATAAAGCTGTATTGAGTTGCCGCAACCTGGGCAAATCCTACGAGGAAGGCCCGGAATCGGTGGTGGTGCTTTCGGGCTTGCAGCTGGAGTTGCACCCGGGCGAACGCGTGGCGATCGTCGGCAGTTCCGGTTCGGGCAAAAGTACCCTGCTCAACATGCTCGGTGGTCTGGACACACCGACCGAAGGCAGCGTCTGGCTGGCGGGCGAAGAACTGTCGGCCTTGAGCGAAAAGGCCCGTGGCCTGTTACGCAACCGCGCGCTGGGCTTCGTCTATCAGTTCCACCACCTGCTGCCGGAATTCACGGCGCTGGAAAACGTCTGCATGCCGTTGCTGATCGGCAAGACCCCGATCCCTGAAGCGCGCCAGCGCGCCACGGCCTTGCTGGAGCGGGTAGGGCTCAAGCACCGCTTGGCGCATAAGCCTTCGGAGCTGTCCGGTGGCGAGCGTCAGCGTGTGGCTATCGCTCGCGCGCTGGTCAATCAGCCGGGTCTGGTGATGCTCGACGAGCCCACCGGCAACCTCGATTCCCATACCGCCCAGGGTATTCAGGACCTGATGCTGGAGCTGAGCAAGGCCTCGCGCACGGCATTTCTGGTGGTGACCCACGACATGTCGCTGGCCCGCCAGATGGACCGCGTGTGGCGCCTGGAAGAAGGTCGCCTGGTCGAGGCGTGATGCATTGAACCCGGCGCTCGCATACGGGCGTGGGGTGTTTCTATTTAGTTAGCTACGGTGCTCCACGAATGTTCAGACCGTTATCCATCTTTATCGGCACGCGCTACACCCGGGCCAAGCGACGCAATCACTTCATCTCTTTCATTTCGATGACCTCGATGATCGGGCTGGCGTTGGGCGTCTTGGCGATGATCGTGGTGCTCTCCGTGATGAACGGCTTTCAGCAGGAAATGAGCTCGCGCATCCTCGGCATGGTGCCTCATGCGGTCATCGACGGGGTCAAGCCGCTGGACGACTGGAAGCCTGCCGCCGACGCCGCGCTGAAGAACCCACAGGTCACCGCTGCCGTGCCATTCACGCAAATGGACGGCATGCTGTCGTACAAAGGTTCGATGCAGCCCATCGAGATTAACGGCGTGGATCCTGCGCTCGAATCCCAGGTGTCCATCGTCACTCAACACATCGTTCAGGGCCGTCTGCAGGACTTGAAGGCCGGTGAGTTCGGCGTGGTCATCGGTGAAATCACCGCACGCCGCTTTCGTTTGAACGTCGGCGACAAGATCACCCTGATCGTCCCGGAGATCAGCAGCGATCCGGGCGGCATCACCCCGCGCCTGCAACGCCTGACCGTGGTTGGCGTGTTCAAGGTCGGTGCCGAGCTGGATGGCTCCATGGCGCTGGTCAACGTGGCCGATGCCGCGACTATCCAGCGCTGGCAGCCGAATCAGGTGCAGGGCGTGCGTCTGGCGCTGACCGATCTGTACGCAGCGCCGCAAGTCTCCACAGCCATCGCCGGCAGTCTGGGCGCGGCCTACAAGGCCGATGACTGGACCCACACCCAGGGCAGCCTGTTCAGCGCCATGAAAATGGAAAAGACCATGATCGGCCTGCTGTTGCTGATGATTGTCGCGGTGGCGGCGTTCAACATCATCGCCACGCTGATCATGGTGGTGAACGACAAGGGCGCGGACATCGCGATCCTGCGCACCATCGGCGCCACGCCTCGGCAGATCATGACCATCTTCATGGTGCAGGGGTCGGTGATCGGCGTCATTGGCACGATTATCGGCGGCGTACTGGGCGTGATCGCTGCGATCAACGTCAGTCAGCTGGTGGGTTGGGTCGAACGCGTGACCGGGCAGCACATCTTCACCTCTGACGTGTACTTCATCAGCAACCTGCCCTCGAAACTGGAAGGCAGCGACGTGGTGATGATCTGTGCGGCGGGCTTGATCCTGAGCTTTCTGGCGACGATTTATCCGGCGTACCGTGCGGCGCAGATTCAGCCGGCCCATGCGCTGCGGTATGAATAGGTCTGCCTTGTTGGCTTGGGCGTACGCATAATCTGTGGGAGCGAATTCATTCGCGAAAGTCTTTCTGCCGACAGAGAGGTATCGATCGGGAGGCCCCTCGCGAATGAATTCGCTCCCACAGGAGATCTGTGTTCACCCGGTTACACCGTGGTGTGTCTGGGGCTGGTGACAGTACTCAGATGGGCAACTCAATTAAAAACCGCGTCATCCCCTCCTGCGATTCACACCGGATCGTCCCGCCATGGGCCTTGACGATCGACTGGGTAATTGCCAGCCCCAAGCCCGCATGTTCGTTGCTGCCCTCGTGGCGCGCAGGATCTGCGCGATAGAATCGGTCGAACAGTTTCGGTAATACGTCAGCCGGAATGGTCTGGCCATTGTTTTCGATGCGAATTCCTACACCCTGAGCTGACGATTCCAGCCTCACCGACACCTGACCCTGGGCCGGGGTGAAGCGCAAGGCGTTGTCCAGGAGGTTGGACAGGGCACGACGCAGCATGTGCCGGTCACCCTCCAGCACCGCTTCTCCCTCGCGACTCAACATTACCTGCGCTTCGTCGGCCAGCGGCAGGAAAAACTCCAGCAACGCGTCGACTTCATCGCTCAACTGCAGACGCTCACGATTCGGGTTCAGCAGCCCGTGATCGGCCTTGGCCAGGTAGAGCATGTCGTTGACCATCTGCGCCATCCCTTGCAGTTCCTCCAGATTGCCCAGCAGCGCCTCGCGATATTCTTCGAGGCCCCGCGGGCGGGTAAGGGTGACCTGGGTGTGGGTCAGCAGGTTCGACAGGGGCGTGCGCAGCTCGTGGGCAATGTCGGCCGAAAACGCCGACAGGCGCTGAAAGGCGTCGTCAAGACGACCGAGCATGGCATTGAAAGCCTGACTCAGTTCGGCGAGCTCCGCGGGCATTTCGCGCTGCGGCAGGCGCGTGGTCAGGGAGCTGGCCGAGACGCTGGCAGCCACTTCGCTCATCCGGCGCAAGGGTCGCAACCCGCTGCGGGCCGCCCACGCGCCGAGCAGTGCAGTGGCCAGTGCCGAGAGGCCGACAGTCAGCCAGATCAGGTGCTGCATGCGCTGCAGAAAATGCTGGTGATGGGTGATGTCCAGCAGCAGGGTCAGTTGCGGGGTGTCTGCCTGCTGCGCTTGTAGGGGAACAGTGTATGAGCGGTAGGAGATGCCATTGTCGGTCAGGGTATGCAGCCCTTCGTGGTTGCCAGTCAGCGCCTTCGAAGAGGGCAGGCTGTCGAACCACAGTGCGCCATCGGCTCCACGCACCTGCAGCGCAAGGTCCGGCGAATGCGCCAGTTCGCTTTGCAAGGCCTGCCGATGCTCATTGAGTTGTTCGGGGCTGGTCACCCCCATCAACGCGTCGCGCAGGGTCGGCAGCTTGCTGTCGAGCAGTTGCTGATCCAGCTCCATGAAATGGGTTTCGCTGGCGCGATTGAACAGCACGCCCGCAGTCAGCGAAACCACCGCCGTGCAGGCAGCGAACAGCAGGGCCAGACGGCTGCCCAGCGAAAGGTGCTTGAACATCACAGGCCGCGCTCTTCGAGCACGTAGCCCATGCCGCGCACGGTATGAATCAACTTGTTGGGGTAATCGTCGTCGATCTTCAGGCGCAGGCGGCGGATGGCCACTTCGATGACGTTCGTGTCGCTGTCGAAATTCATGTCCCAGACCTGCGAGGCGATCAGCGACTTGGGCAACACTTCGCCCTGACGCCGTAGCATCAGCTCAAGCAAGGCGAATTCCTTGGCCGTCAGGTCGATGCGCTGGCCGTTGCGCTCCACGCGACGGCGCAGCAGGTCCAGGCGCAGGTCGGCCAGTTGCAGGTGGGTTTCCTGGCTCGTGTTGCTGCCTCGGCGCAACAGGCTGCGGACCCGGGCCAGCAGTTCGGAGAAGGCGAAGGGTTTGACCAGATAATCATCGGCCCCCAGCTCAAGGCCGCGCACGCGATCCTCTACTGCGTCGCGTGCGGTGAGGAATAGCACGGGTGTGTCGTGACCCGCAGTGCGCACGGCCTGGAGGATCTGCCAGCCATCGCGGCCGGGCAGCATGACGTCCAGAATCACCAGCGCGTAATCGCCGGTCAGCGCCAGATGCTGACCCGTGATGCCGTCGGTGACCAGTTCGGTGTTGAACCCCGCTTCGGTCAGGCCCTGGCGCAGGTATTGGCCGGTTTTCGCTTGATCTTCAATGATCAGTAATTTCATTGGTGACTCACAGCAGGTGATGACGCCTTGGTGGTGGCGCTTTATAGCGCGAGCCGCAAGGGCAGGGGCCAAGCTTACAAAGTTGTAATCTTGCGGTCAGCTGATTGCCAGTGGCAGGCGCCTAACTTAAGGTCATTGACTGTCGTTGACTGGAGATTCACATGTTTGCTCGTTTTATCGCTGCTGCCATGTTGCTGGATGTCAGCCTGTCGTCCCAGGCTTCCCCCGGTGAGCATTTCGATTTCGGCCACGCCGCCAAGGCCGATCAGGCCACGCGCACGGTCGAGCTGACGCTGGGCGACATGTATTTCGAGCCCAAGTCGCTGACGGTGAAAGACGGCGAAACCGTGCACTTCGTGCTGGTCAACAAGGGCCAGCTGCTGCACGAATTCAATCTGGGCGATGCCGCCATGCACGTCGCGCATCAGCAGGAAATGCTCAAGATGGTCGCCAGCGGCATGTTGACCTCCACCGGCATGAAGCATGACATGGCCGGCATGGGCCACGGTGACATGGATCAGGGCAGCATGAAGCACGACGATTCCAACAGCGTGCTGGTAGAACCCGGCAAGACCGCCGAGCTGACCTGGACCTTCACCAAAGCCACGGATCTGGAATTTGCCTGCAACATTCCCGGCCACTATCAGGCCGGAATGGTGGGAAAAATCGCGATTGCCCAGTAATCGCTGAAAGCGCGGGACAAAACCTATAAACTCGGCGGTCAGGATTTCACATCAGCCTTCTTTATATACGTTTTCAGGTCCCGCCATGCATCCCGCAGCCGAACACTCGCCGCTGGGCAAGTCCAGTGAATACATCGCCACCTACACGCCGTCCCTGCTGTTCCCGATTCCGCGCACTGCCAAGTGGGCGGAGCTTGGGTTGACCGCCGAAACGCTGCCGTACAAAGGCGTCGATTTCTGGAACTGCTACGAGTTGTCCTGGCTGCTGCCGTCGGGCAAGCCGGTGGTGGCCATTGGCGAGTTCTGCATCCCGGCCGATTCGCCGAACATCATCGAGTCCAAGTCCTTCAAGCTGTACCTCAACTCCCTGAACCAGACGCCGTTTGCCTCGCAAGACGAGCTGGTCAGCGTGCTGGAAAAGGACCTGTCGGCCGCTGCAGGCAAACCGGTGGGCGTGCGCATTCGTTCGCTCAAGGACATCGAAGCCGAAGGCATCGTGGCGGTGCCGGGTGTCTGCGTCGATGATCTGGACGTGACCATCAGCAGCTACGACCGGCCCCAGCCCGAGCTGCTGCGCTGCGATGAACCGCGTGTGATCGAAGAAGCGCTGCACAGCCACCTGCTCAAATCCAACTGCCCGGTCACCAGCCAGCCGGATTGGGGCAGCGTTGCCGTGGAGTATCGTGGCGCCGCGCTGGATCACGCGAGTTTTCTGGCCTACATCGTTAGCTTCCGCCAGCATTCGGACTTCCACGAGCAGTGCGTGGAGCGGATCTTCATGGACCTGCAGCGCTTGTTAAAGCCGGAAAAACTGACGGTCTCTGCGCGCTACGTGCGCCGTGGCGGGTTGGACATCAACCCGTACCGCAGCACCGAAACACTGACGTTGGAGAATGGGCGTCTGGCGCGGCAATAAGCGGTTAGGTTCGGATGAAGTGATTGCGTCCCTGTGGGAGCGAATTCATTCGCGAGTCGCCAGGGCGTCCGATGAAGATCTATCGCCTGACAAGCCGCCTCGCGAATGAATTCGCTCCCACAGGGACTGGATTGCCAGGCGACCTCGCGTCAGATGCCGATATTGCCCAGCGTTTGCACGATGTTGCGCAAGGTGCCGGCGATGGCGGGGTGTTCGACCTCGAAACGTTCGATGGCCAGGTTGACGCCGTCGGCCAGGTTGTTGTCCGGGGTAGCAGTTTCCACGGCGATTTCGGCCTGGATCTGCGCCATCAGTTCATGCAGATGCACGCGTTCTTCTTCGCTCAGCGGCGGGTTCTGCTCCAGTTGCTCGCGCAGGGTATCGAGTTGTTCTTGCAGTTCGCGGGCGGGCATAGGGTGCTCCCTTCATGGATAGTCTCTGCATGGACCGCGGCGCAACGGCAAAGGTCCTTATCGCTAAGACTAAACCACTGCAGAGCACTCTGCATGACCCTGATCAATCAAGGCTTTTCAGCCTTCAGGCGACGCAGAGAAATGTCCGCCAGGCACGATTCGAGCTCGGCCAGGTGATCGATCACCGAGTGAGCGCCTGAGGCATACAGCTCAAGGGTCGCGCGGCCACGCAGGCGCTCGCGCTGCAGATCGCTCAATGCATCCCATTGTGCAGGAGACAAACCGCACAGCGGCCCGCACGACGCCAGACCCACGGTCCACAGCCCGGCGTTGAGCCCGGCCATGAGCAGGCGCGGATCGCCGCTGACCAGCACGCAGCCATCGATCTGGCCGACGTTCAGGCTCATCAGCGCCTGCCAGCAGGCATCCGGCGCGGGCCAGTGGTTGTTCGGGCTGGGGGTGGGCTGAATCAAGTCTTCAAGAGGCGCGGCGAGCTGCTCGGCGATGTCGGCGGGGTATTCCTCGATCCATGCGCACGGAATGTCTTGCTGCTTGAGGTTTTTCAGCGCGGAGAGGGCGCCGGGGGTAGGGAAGGCGAAGGGCGTGGCATCCAGAGAGAGGAAAGAGGTGCCGTCGGCGCTGCGCAACGTTCGGGTCCGGGCGCCGAAATCGACCAGGCACCCGCTCAGACCAAAGAGCACGGCGGTGAATGGCGGGGCGGGCACAGCGACGGCGGCAAGCATGGAATTCCCTCTTAAATGCCAATGACGCTAAGGGATTTGCATGACACTGCGATGACCGGCGCGTGACATTGTCAGCGGATGTTTAAGGATCCGCGCAATTGCTTCGCCTTTCGCCGACGTAAATACTGACAGAAGGCTTTATACTCTCGCCTTTGGTTCGGGGGCGTAGCGCCCGCTTCATCACTTTGACTGGGAGTCCTGGCTATGCCCGTGACCGGTGCAGGCTTTATCAATCGTCTGGCTCGAACGTGTTTCTGGGCCGGTTTGGCACTGGTGCCAATGGCCGCGCAGGCCGCTGACGACGACCCGTGGGAAGGCGTCAACCGAGCGATTTTCCGCTTCAACGACACCGTCGATACGTACGCGCTGAAACCTATTGCCCAGGGCTATGAGTTCATCACGCCGCAGTTCCTTGAAGACGGCATCCATAACATGTTCAAGAACATCGGCGACGTGACCAACTTCGCCAACGATGTGCTGCAGGCCAAGCCTCACGCTGCCGGTGTCGACACCGCGCGGTTGATCGTCAACACCACCTTCGGCCTACTGGGCTTTTTCGACGTCGGCACCACCATGGGCCTGCAACGCAACGACGAGGACTTCGGCCAGACTCTGGGTTATTGGGGCGTGCCAAGCGGCCCGTTCGTGATGGTGCCGCTGCTGGGCCCAAGCACTGTGCGCGACGCGTTCGCCAAGTACCCGGACACCTACACCCAGCCGTACCGCTACATCGACCACGTGCCGACCCGCAACACGGCATTTGCCGTCAGCGTGGTGGATACCCGCGCAAGCCTGTTGTCAGCCGAGAAGCTGATCAACGGCGACAAGTACATCTTCATCCGCAACGCCTTCCTGCAGAACCGCGAGTTCAAGGTCAAGGATGGCAAGGTCGTCGACGATTTCTGATCGACCTGCCGATTGCGCAGATGCAAAAAAGGCGACTTTCGAGTCGCCTTTCTTTTTTCGGATTTTTTCGAAACTGTGACGCAGTTCCGAGGTGATATCACTTCATCGCCAGGATGGTGAGCCCCAGTTTCTGCTCACTGCCGTCGATGTCGGCGACCCACACCACTTCGGTGTCGGCCTCGAGCCCCTTGAGTGCCGCGTGCTCTGATTCGATTCGCACGCTGATCCGGTCGCCGACCTTGAACGAGCGCGGCGCCTGTATCTGCATGCCGGAGCTGGATAAATCCACGCAAACGGCCGGGATGATCTGACCTGCGTAGATCAGGCTGATGTCCGCGTCGACACGCATGCGGATGTAATCTCGTTTCTCTGCATAGTCGCGATCAATCTGGCCCATGGCGCATCCTTCGTTTTTGTTGCTGATTTATGGGTTCTTATAACTCCCGGCGATTTGTGATGTAAAGACGCTGGCCGACCGCTGGAGCACGCTTGAAACGCCAGGCGGATGGGAGTACCGTCTGCGCCTTGAAGGGCACCTCTGCGAAGTGAAGCGTTTGACCAAAAGTCCGCTACCTTTGACGCAGAGAGGCTAGAAGCGAATCCAGTAGGCGGCCTGACAGAATCCGGCCGTTTACGCCAACCTGATCTGGCGCCGTTTGCCCACATGCAAAAAACCAGTGCCACGCTGCTGATTATCGATGACGACGAAGTAGTGCGCGCGAGTCTCGCGGCCTATTTGGAAGACAGTGGGTTCAGCGTCCTGCAAGCCAGCAACGGGTTGCAGGGTCTACAGACCTTCGAGCAACACACGCCTGATCTTGTGATCTGCGACTTGCGCATGCCTCAAGTAGGCGGCCTCGAGCTGATCCGTCAGGTCACCAGTCTTGCCCCGGAAACCCCGGTTATCGTGGTGTCTGGCGCGGGTGTCATGAGCGACGCTGTCGAAGCGTTGCGCTTGGGTGCGGCCGACTATCTGATCAAGCCCCTGGAAGACCTCGCGGTGCTTGAGCACTCGGTCAAGCGGGCGCTGGACCGCGCACGCCTGCTTCAGGAAAACAAGATCTACCGTCAGAAGCTCGAGACCGCCAACCGCGAACTCGAAGCCAGCCTGCATTTGCTGCAGGAAGATCAGGACGCGGGTCGTCAGGTGCAGATGAACATGCTGCCGACCAGCCCTTGGGCGATTGATTCGTTCGAATTCGAACACGAGATCATTCCGTCGCTGTATCTGTCTGGCGATTTCGTCGATTATTTCCGCGTCGACGATCACCGTGTGGCGTTTTACCTGGCCGATGTTTCCGGCCATGGCGCGTCCTCGGCGTTCATCACCGTGCTGTTGAAGTTCATGACCACACGACTGTTGTTCGAATCCAAGCGTGGCGGTTCGTTGCCGGCTTTCAAGCCGTCCGACGTGCTGGGGCACATCAATCGCGGGCTGATCAGCTGTAAGCTGGGCAAGCACGTGACCATGGTGGGCGGGATCATCGACGAGCAAACGGGCAAACTGACGTACAGCGTCGGCGGGCATTTGCCGCTCCCGGTGCTGTACACCCCGACCGAGACACGTTATCTCGAAGGGCGCGGTTTGCCGGTCGGGTTGTTCAACGAGGCGACGTATTCGGACCACGTGCTGGACTTGCCTGAGTCCTTTAGTCTGACTCTGCTGTCTGATGGCATTCTGGACCTGTTGCCAGGTGATACACTCAAAGAGAAAGAAGCCAGTTTGCCCGAATGGGTGAAGTCGGCGGGCGGCAGCCTGGATGGCCTGCGTCAGAAGTTTGGATTGGCCACACTCGGGGAGATGCCGGATGATATCGCCTTGTTAGTGTTGAGCAGGAACCTTTAATGAGTACCGGTAGAATCCAGTTTGCCGAGCAAGACGGCACATTCGTCCTCAAGTTCGTGGGTGAAGTGCGTTTGACTCTCTGCTCGGCGTTGGATGCGACGATTGAGCGGATCTTCACCTCGATGAATTTTTCGACCGTGGTGATTGATCTGACTGAAACGCGCAGTATTGACAGCACAACGCTTGGTCTTCTGGCCAAGTTGTCCATTCTGTCCCGTCAGAAAGCGGGGCTGTTGCCCACTGTCGTGACCACCCACGAAGACATCACGCGCCTGTTGCAGTCGATGGGCTTCGATCAGGTGTTCAATATTGTCGGCAAGCCGATTCCACGCCCTGAAGCGCTGAGCGACCTGCCGTCGCAGGATCAGTGTGAGGACGTGGTCAAGGCCAAGGTGCTCGAAGCGCACAAGATTCTGATGGGGCTCAATGACTCCAATCGCGCAGCGTTTTGTGATCTTGTGAACGCGCTTGAGCATCAGTGATTCGGCTTGCGGGTCGACGCGGTCGGGTTCTGCCGTCGGGCGGAACTCAGATCAGCCACACCACCGTTAACGGGTGTTTCACGCAACCGCAGTGTCTCAACGCGGGTTCAGCAAAAACACCACATACCCCTCAAACCACGCGTTACGCTGCAGATACGCCGGCGCTTCCCACTCCCCACCCTGCACCAGCCCGATTTTGAACGGCACGCCCAACCGAGTCATCCGCGGCAGGTACGCCGCATAGTTATCAATGCTGCGCCGCCCCTGATACGTCTGCACCACCACCTCATCCACCACACCTTTCAACTGCCCGATCGCCTCAGGGTCAGCATGACTGCTCCAGTCCATCAGGCCGGTGATGCTCAGCTTGTACCGCGCAGGCATACGCGCCCGCAGATCCTTGAGAAACGTCACGTAGTCCTGCAAATAGCGGGTGCGCGCATCGAAATCGATCTGGATGCCGGTCACCGCATTGCCTGCATCCTGCCAACGCTGCACCTGACCGAACAGCTGCGCGTAGACCGACGCCGGCCAGCGCAGGGTGTGGGCGCGGTAGACGATCCACAGATCCTGCTGCGGCAACCGCGTCACGCTCATCCCTTGCGCAATGAAGTCCACTCGCTGCCGATCCCGACGAGGCGCGAAGATCTGGCCCTGCAACACGTACAGGGTCTTCGCTTGATCCAGCACCGGCTGGGAAGCGACGCCGCTCCACAGCCAAAACGCATCGTGATCCCGTGCATCCACCGCCGCGCCAGCCGGGCCGCCGAGCAGTAGCCCCAGCAGCCCGATCAGTACCCGGCGCCGCAGCGTATTTTTCATCACCAGTAATACTGCAGTGATTTGCCCCACGTGGTGGCGCTGTAAGTGGTCTTCAGTTGCTTGAACCACGCCTTGCGCACCGACTGCGCGACGTCCTTGCCGCCGCAGCCGTTGTAGCCCGAAGGCGCGTAGCAGTTGATCGCGCGGTACAGCGCGTAGGCCTTCTCGTCACGTCCGGCCTTGGCGTCGGCGATGACGGTCTGATAGCCGTTCAGACGCGAAAACACCTCACCCTTGAACGCCGGGTCACTGCTGCCCAGTTGTGGCGAGGACGGGCGATGATCCAGTGGCATGCTGTCCAGACCGTTGCGCAGGATGAACTCGCCCAGGCAGTTCAGGCCTTTGGGGTCTGTGCCATTGGCCAGCAGCTGGGCGGCGGTGTCGGCGATGGTGGGGCAGGTGTAGTCGGATTCGGCCTTGCTGCCGTTCCAATGAAACAGCTGCAGGGTCTGGCCCGTGCTGTAGAGGTAGCCCAGACTGGTGCCCAGTTTGGTCTCGGCGGGTTTTTCGGGAAGGGCCTTGAGATCGTCGCCGAAAGCCGCGAACTGGCTGTGCAGCAGCTCTTTATAAAGCAGCACGAACTGCGCCGTGGCCTTCTCTTCGTCGCTGATGCCCTGGGTGATTTGCTGGCGCAACAGTGGCGCGTCGGCGACTTTACCCAGCAGGATCAAACGCACCTGGGCCGACTGGATCGGCGAGTCGCCGGCGAACACCTTGGCCAGTTGCCCGCTGCGCTCGTAGTTGATCGCCAGCGCCAGTTCCAGTTGCTCCCGTTGCAGTGGCTGTTTGACCAGAGGCAGCAGCTTCAGCCACAGGTCCTGCGCGCCGGGCAGGTCGTTCGTGGCTTCCAGCGCCAGGCCGCGCAGGGTCTGCTGGCTGAAAGCGAAGTAATCCAGCGACGCGGGAATATCCTTGGGCAGCAGTTTCAGCGCCTCGGCGGGGTTCTTGTCCATATAAAAGGCGAAGACGGCCTGCAGGTAATCGAACAGCGCCGGTTGCCGGGCGAAGATGTCTTTCTGCGCCAGCAGCTTGTCGCGGGTCAGTTTGTACTGCTGGTCGGGGCGCATCTGCATCAGGTCGCTGGTGACGGTCATCAGGGCCGAGGGCGCAGCGTCTGTCATGAAGATCAGCAGCTTGTTGTCGGCCTCCTGAATCAGCGCGTCCAAGGTCATATTGCGCTGCTCTTCGCTGGCCTCGGTGAGTTGCCAGGTGTAGTCCTCGGCGAGCTTGTCGACGTCATCCGAGAGCCAGTGAACCCGCCGCATCAGGCCCTTCGCGGACAGGGCGTAGTTGCCCTGGGGGTAGGCGCCGAGGTACTGCTCGAAGGCCGCCGCGACCTTGGCGAACGGCGCCGGATCGATGTTTTCCTTGAGCGTGCCGTACTCGTCGAAGGCGTCTTTCTGTGCGTCGTTGAGGCGGGTGCGCGCGACCATGTACAGCGCGGTTTCCTTGAGCCAGGGTTGGGTGCTGTTGCTCAGGCTGGCAAAGCCGGTCTCGGCGGCGGCAAAGCGACCGCTGTAGAAATCCGACGCTGCCTGCAGGTAGGTGAGGAAGGCTTTGCCGTCCGCCGATTGAATGTCGGTGGGCAGCAGCGCGGCCAGTTTCTCGCCTTCCCAGGTGCAGCCGTCGAGCAGTTGCACGCGGCTGCGAGCCAGTGACTGGCGCTCGGCGTCGGGCAACGACGGCGTATCGAGCAACTGACCAATGAAGTCCGCCGCGCTGTCGTCGCGGTTGCTGCGGCAGCGGCTGCCTTCACCCTGCAGAAAGGCCTGCCCGGCGCTGTCCGAGGTCTCGCGCTGGATGCCGAGCTGTTCCAGCACGGTACTCAAGGCTGCGGCGCCTGACTCTTCGCTCTCGTCACCCTCGATGAGCCCTTCTTCCAGACGCGTCACAGCGAAGGGCACCGGGCCGTAACCGGCGGACAACTCGTCATCGCTCAGGGCAATGGGCTTGATTGGCAACACGTTGCGATCGGCCAGCAGCAGGCGCAGGTTCACCCGGCTGTCGTTGCCGGGCGTGAGAAAAGCCAGGTTGTTGCACACGTCCAGCGAGTCGCGCAGCAGCGAAAAGGTGGGGTAGCAAGTGTCGTCGCTGCTGGCCTGGGCCGAGCCGCAAAAGCTTGCGCCAATGATCAATGCAAGAGGGGTCAGAGAGCGGATACGCATGAACAATCCTTGATTTCGCTACGTAGGGGGGAGGGTGATGCGGAGCGAATGATACAGGGTGTTTCGAAAATACGGATGGGTGGCACTTTGATGTTCAGTGCGATCTTCGAGGCCGAATGCTAAACGCTGTAGGAGCAGTCGGAGGTTACGACGGCCGCGAAGGCGGTGTGTCAGGCAAAACGCATTCGTCCGGATGCGGCCCAGACCGTCGTAACCTCCGACTGCTCCTACATGGATCGTGAGATGGGGAGGAATTGCGCTTACGAGCCATCGCCAAAATTATTTTCAAAAAAACTGTGAGGTAAATCCTGTTGGCATCCGTGTAGTGAGAATCAGATTCGTTTCCTAACGAACGCCTTCACTACTCGACAGCTCAGGTTTATCCGTTCATGACAGCTCAATCCGGTTTTCGCGTGTCTGCTTTGCCCGCTCTTCGTCCCGCCGCGCTGGGAGTGTGTTCGGTTACGGCGTTGTTGTGTTCCTTTGGCATGACGTCCTTGGCTTGCGCCGAAGAACTACAGCTGGACGCGGTCAGCATCGACGCCAATTCCCAGCGCGACATCAGCGAGACCGAGCACAGCCGTACAAGCTATCAGGCACGCAAGGCCTCGGTCGCCACGCGCACCGAAACGCCGTTGGTGGAAGTGCCGCAGACCGTGAACGTGGTCACCAACCGGGTTATCGAAGACCGTCAGCCCAACAGCCTCGACGAAGCCATCAACGCGGTCAGTGGCGTCAAGCAGGGCAACACCCTGGGCGGCACCCAGGACGCAATTCAGAAGCGCGGCTTTGGCACCAACCGCGACAACTCGATCATGCGCGACGGCATGCAATCGGTGCAGGCGCGTAACTTCACGCCGACCACCGAGCGCATCGAAGTGCTCAAGGGCCCCGCGTCGATGCTCTATGGCGTGCAGGACCCGGGCGGTGTGATCAACGTAGTGACCAAGAAGCCGCAACTGGTGGACGCCCATTCCATTTCCGCGTTTGGCACCAGCTTCGGGGGCGGCGGCGAGCAGATCGACCTGACCGGCCCGATCGGCACCAACGGCCTGGCGTATCGCGTGATCGCCGACAAGCAGAACTACGATTACTGGCGCAATTTCGGCAGCATCGACCAATCGGTGATCGCGCCGTCGCTGGCCTGGTATGGCGATGACACCACCGTTTCGGCCGCTTACGAGCACATGGAATACTCGGTGCCGTTCGACCGTGGCACGCAGATCAACACCAGGACCGGCAAGGTGCTGGACATCCCGCGCACCCGTCGTCTGGACGAGCCGTTCAACGTCACCACCGGCCGCGCCGACTCCCTCGACCTGCGCATGGATCACCGCTTCAATGACACCTGGACCTTGCGCACCGGTTACGCCTACAGCCGCAACTATTACAACGACTACCAGTCGCGTTTCATTTCGGCCAACTACATCACGGGCGCCGTGACCCGTCGTGGCGACGCCACCCGCGATGCCGTGCAATACGCCCACACCGCCACCGTCAACATGCTCGGCAACCTTTACTGGGGCGACATGCGCCACGAGGTGCTGTTCGGCGCCGACTACATGAAGAACTACCGCGAGCTGGGCGACCTGTACCGCAGCGCCAACAAGGTCGACTTCAATTACAACAACCCGGTGTACGGCGCGACCGCGCAGCCGAGCACGGTCAGCGCGCCGAACAGCGACCAGACCGACCACCTGCGCACCCACGCCTTCTTCGTGCAGGACGCGATTCACCTCAATGACCAGTGGATTTTCCAGGCTGGCCTGCGTTACGACGCGTTCGACGAGATGACCGGCAAGGGCCGTCCGTTCGTGGTCGGCGCCGACGTCAAAGACAGCAAGGTCGTGCCGCGAGTGGGGCTGGTCTACCTGATCCAGCCGGACTGGTCGGTGTATGGCAGCTACACTGAGTCGTTCCGCCCGAACACCTCGGTTGCCTCGCCGATTGGCGACCTGCCGCCGGAAGAGGGCAAGTCCTACGAGGTCGGCACCAAGTTCCAGAATGACGCGATCACCGCCACCGTGGCGCTGTTCAACATCAACAAGAAGAACGTGCAGACCAGCGAGCCGTGCGGCGTCAACGGCAGCGAAACCTGTACTCGCGTGTCGGGTGAAGTGCGTTCGCGCGGCCTTGAGGCGGACATCACCGGGCAGCTAAACGAGTTCTGGAGCGTCACCGGCAGCTACGCCTACACCGACACCAAAGTGCTGGAAGACCCGATTCTCAAGGGCGAGCCGCTGGACGGCGTGTCCAAACACACCGGCGCCGTGTACCTGACCCGTGACTTCGGCCACGTCGGCGTGGGTGATTTGCGTGCCGGCGCCGGTGCGCGTTTCGCCAGCCGCTGGGGCGTCAACGACGGTGCGGGGAAAGAGTATTACCTGCCGTCTTCGAAGGTCGCCGATGCCTTCGTCTCCTACAAGATGAAGCTCGATGAACGCGACCTGACCTTGCAGCTGAACCTGAAAAACATGTTCGATGAAAAGTACTACACCTCGGCCAGCGGCCTGGGTTCACCCGCGATTTCCATTGGCGAACCGCGTCAGCTGGTGGCGCGGGCGAAGCTGGAGTTTTGATGGCTGCGGGGGGTTGGCGGCCGGAAATTTGACCGAGGCCAACCGCGAGGCCAGCAGCGTGCCCTGTGGGAGCGAATTCATTCGCGAAAGGCTGGTTACAGGCGAGACATTTTCTGAGGCTGTACCGCCGCATCGCGAATGAATTCGCTCCCACAGCAGACCTCGGTTCGCCCGGTATTTCCATCGGCGAACCGCGTAAGCGGGTGGCGCAGGCGAGGCCAGCAGCATGCCCTGTGGGAGCGAATTCATTCGCGAGAGGCTGGTTACAGGCGAGACATTTTCTGAAGCTGTACCGCTGCATCGCGAATGAATTCGCTCCCACAGCAGACCTCGGCAGACCTGGGTTCACCCGGTATTTCCATCGGCGAACCGCGTAAGCTGGTGGCGCAGGCGAGGCCAGCAGCATGCCCTGTGGGAGCGAATTCATTCGCGAGAGGCTGGTGACAGGCGAGACATTTTCTGAGGCTGTACCGCCGCATCGCGAATGAATTCGCTCCCGCAGCAGACCTCGGCAGACCTGGGTTCACCCAGTATTACCATCGACGAACCGCGTCGGCGGGTGGCGCAGGCGAGGCTGGCAGCGCTCCCACAGCAGACCTTGGCAGACCTGGCTTCGCCCGGTATTTCCATCGGCGAACCGCGTAAGCGGGTGGCGCAGGCGAGGCCAGCAGCGTGCCCTGTGGGAGCGAATTCATTCGCCAGAGGCTGGTTACAGGCGACACATTTCCTCAGGCTGTTGTCCGTAATCAAGCTCACCTCCACAGGTCTTGCGCAGGGTTAAATCCTGGCGCAAGACCTTGAGGGGGTGATGCGAATCACGCCTCCTTTTTGTACGCCAAACGGAATTCATGCAGCAGCGGCTCGGTGTACCCGCTTGGCTGCTGACGGCCTTTGAACACCAATGCGCACGCGGCCTGGAACGCTACCGACTTGTCGAAGTTTTCGCTCATGGGCTTGTAGGCACCATCTCCGGCGTTCTGCTTGTCGACCACTTTGGCCATGCGCTTGAGGGTTTCCAACGCGTAGTTATCGTCGATCACCTTGTGCCGCAGCCAGTTGGCGATGTGCTGGCTGGAGATGCGCAGCGTCGCGCGGTCTTCCATCAGGCCGACGTTGTGAATGTCTGGCACCTTGGAGCAGCCCACGCCTTGCTCGACCCAACGCACCACATAGCCCAACAGGCCCTGGGCGTTGTTTTCGACTTCTTCGCGAATCTGCTCTTCGGTCCACTTCGCTTCAGCGGCGACCGGAATGCTCAGCAGGTCCAGCAGGATCCGTTCGCTCTCGCTTTCAAGATCGACCTTCTCCAGTTCCTGCTGCACGGCCTTCACATCGACCTTGTGGTAGTGCAGCGCGTGAAGGGTAGCCGCAGTCGGCGAAGGCACCCACGCCGTGGTCGCGCCCGCTTTCGGATGGCCGATTTTCTGCTCCAGCATGTCGGCCATCAGGTCTGGCATCGCCCACATGCCCTTGCCGATCTGCGCCCGACCGCGCAGGCCGCAGGCCAGGCCCACCAGCACGTTGTTGCGCTCGTACGCCTTGATCCATAGCGTGGCTTTCATGTCGCCCTTGCGCAACATCGGGCCGGCTTCCATGGCGGTGTGCATCTCGTCGCCGGTGCGATCCAGGAAGCCCGTGTTGATGAACGCGACCCGCGCCGAGGCCGCGTTGATGCAGGCCTTGAGGTTGACGCTGGTGCGCCGCTCCTCGTCCATGATCCCCATTTTCAGGGTGTTGCGCGGCACCTTCAGGGCGTCTTCGATGCGGCTGAACAGCCGGTCGGCGAAGGCCACTTCAGCCGGGCCGTGCATCTTCGGTTTGACGATGTACACGCTGCCTGCGCGGGAATTGGTCCGGTTGTGCAGGTCGTGCAGGGCAATGAGGCTGGTGATCACACCGTCGAGAATGCCCTCGGGGATTTCCTTGTTGCCGTCGTAGAGGATCGCCGGGTTGGTCATCAGGTGGCCGACGTTGCGGATGAACAGCAACGAGCGCCCGTGCAGGGTAATGGCGCTGCCATCGGCGGCGGTGTAGTCGCGGTCGGCGTTCAGGCGACGGGTGAAGGTCTTGCCACCCTTGACCAGTTCTTCGGTCAGGTCGCCCTTCATCAGGCCCAGCCAGTTGCGGTAGATCACCAGCTTGTCGTCGGCGTCTACAGCGGCCACCGAGTCTTCGCAGTCGATGATGGTCGACAGCGCGGCTTCGAGCAGCAGGTCCTTGATGCCCGCAGGGTCGGTGCTGCCGATGGGGCTGGTGGGGTCAATCTGGATTTCGATGTGCAGGCCATGGTTCTTCAGCAGGATGGCCTTGGGCTGCCCGGCATCGCCCTGATAACCGACGTATTTCTCGGGCTGCGCCAAAGGCGACTGACTGCCGTTGGCGAGGGTGACGACCAGCGTGCCGCTGTCCACGGCATAGGCGGTGGCGTCGACGTGGGAGCCGCTCGCCAGGGGCGCGGCTTCATCGAGCAGGGCGCGGGCGAAGTCGATGACCTTGGCGCCGCGCAGCGGGTTGTAACCGGCCTTGATTTCTGCCCCGTTGGCGCTGGAAATCGCGTCGGTGCCGTACAGCGCGTCGTACAGCGAACCCCAGCGGGCGTTGGCCGCGTTCAAGGCGTAGCGGGCGTTGGCGGCAGGCACCACAAGCTGCGGGCCGGCCTGTTCGCTGATTTCGCTGTCGACCTTGCTGGTGGTTGCCTGAACCTGGTCCGGCACCGGTTGCAGGTAGCCGATGTCATCGAGAAAGGCAATGTAGGCCGGCATGTCGGTGACCGGGCCGGGGTTGGATTTGTGCCACTTGTCGAGCTGGGCCTGCAGGCGATCACGCTCGGCCAGCAGCTCGCGGTTGATTGGTGCGAGGTCATGGACCAGTGAGTCGAAATCGGCCCAGAAGACCTCCGGGTTCAGCCCCGTTCCGGGAAGCACGTCCTCGTCGACAAAGCGTTTCAGATTGGCTGCCACCTTGAGGTTGTGGCAGTTGACGTATTCGGTCATCTCGGGCTCCTCGTTAAAAATGCTGCATACAGTGATGCAATTTTCTGTGGGAGCGAATTTATTCGCGAGAAAGGGTTCAGGCGATAAAGATGCATCGACATTATCGACGCATCGCGAATGAATTCGCTCCCACCCATGTTGCGGTCCGTCATGGGTAACGGGGGATTTTCGAAACCGCTGTACGTGGTGATTGTTATCCTGCGTTTACAGCGCCTGCACCGGCCTTGGCCACTTGCGCGTCCTGATCGGCCTTGACCCCGGACACGCCCACCGCGCCAATCGTCTCGCCATTGACGACCACCGGCACGCCGCCTTCCAGCGAGGTGAGCAGAGGCGCGGTGACGAACGCAGTACGCCCGCCATTGACCATCTCTTCATAGCCCTTGGACTCACGACGGCCCAGCGCCGAGGTGCGGGCTTTCTCGATGGCGATGTAGCCGCCAATCGGCGCGCAGCCGTCCAGACGCTCGAAGCCCAGCAGGTGACCGCCGTCGTCGGTGACGGCAATGGACACGGCCCAGCCGTTGTTCTGCGCTTCGGCACGGGCCGCCGCGAGGATCTGGGTGACTTCGGTCTGGGTCAGTACGGATTTGGTCTTCATGCTGCTCTCCTGAGGATTGTTGTGAGTGATCAAGACGCCCCGTGATCATCTGGGATGCAGGGCGTCCTCGATAAGTTCGATCCAGTGTTTGACGGGTGTGCGACCCGCACTGGCCAGGTGGGTCTGACAGCCAATGTTGGCGGTGGCAATGACCTCCGGTGCGCCGCTTTCCAGCGCGTTCATCTTGTTGTCACGCAGCTGCTTCGAAAGCTCGGGCTGGGTGATCGAGTATGTGCCCGCCGAGCCACAGCATAGGTGACTGTCGGGCACTGCGGTCAGGTTGAAGCCCAGCTGGGTCAACACCGACTCCACCGCGCCGCCGAGTTTCTGGGCGTGCTGCAGGGTGCAGGGGCAATGAAACGCGAGTTTGGCACTGGTGCAGGCGCCGAGTTTTTCCAGGGGTTCGGCGCGCATCACTTCCACCAGGTCCTTGGTCAGCGCGCTGATTCTGTCGGCCTTTTCGGCGTAGGCCGGGTCGTCGCGCAGCATGTGCCCGTAATCCTTGACGAAGGCCCCACAGCCGCTGGCGGTCTGCACGATGGCTTCGGCGCCAGCCTGCACGCTTGGCCACCAGGCATCGATGTTGCGACGGGCGCGTTCCAGGCCTTGCTCTTGGGCGTTCAGGTGGTAATCCACCGCGCCGCAGCATCCTGCCTGGGCGATGGATTTGACGCTGATGCCCAGCCGATCCAGCACTCGCGCCGTCGCCGCATTGGTGTTGGGTGACAGGCCCGGTTGCACGCAGCCTTCTAGAATCAGCATGTGGCGCGCGTGCTGCTGCGTGGGGCGTGCCTTGGCCGGGCGAATGTTGCCGGGAAGCTTGTCTTTCAGAGTGCCGGGCAACAGGGGCCGAAATGCACTGCCCATCTGGGTCAGGGTCTTGAACAGCCCGGCGTTCGGCACCACCGCGCGCAGGCTCTCACGCAGCATGCGCTGGCTCATCGGGCGCGGCACGGCGGCGTCGACCACGGCCCGGCCAATGTCCAGCAGGTTGTGGTAGTTCACCCCGGACGGGCAGGTGGTCTCGCAGTTGCGGCAGGACAGGCAGCGGTCCAGGTGCAGCTGGGTTTTCTCGGTGACTTCCTTGCCCTCCAGCACTTGCTTGATCAGGTAGATCCGGCCGCGCGGGCCGTCCAGTTCATCGCCCAACAGTTGATAGGTCGGGCAAGTGGCGTTGCAGAATCCGCAGTGCACGCAGCTGCGCAGAATGCTCTCGGCTTCTTCGCCACGGGGCAGGCTTTTCGCGTGTTCGCTCAGGGTGGTCTGCATGGTTAGATCTCCGCGTACATTCGGCCCGGATTGAACACTCCGTGCGGATCCAGTTGCGCCTTGAGCTGGCGGTGATAGCGCAAAAGCGGCGCGGCGAGTGGCTGAAACGGGCTGTCCTCCAGGCCGTGGCTGTAACAGGTGGCATGACCGCCCACAGCGCTGACCTGCGCGCGGATTTCGCTGCCAGGTGCATCGGATTTCAGCCAGCGTTGTGCGCCGCCCCAGTCAATCAACTGATCACCGGGTAAATCCAGCGGACCGGTGTGGGTGGGCAACGACAGGCGCCACAGCGGGCGACCGTTGGTAAAAAAATCCAGCCGATGCTCATTCAGCGCGCCCCAATAAACCGGGTCGATGGACTCGCCACCGAGACGATCATGGGCGGCTGCCACCGAACCTTCGCCACCTTCCAGACGCAGGCGCAGCACACGCCCGTCGTGACTCGCCGCGCTGATCGGCAGCGGCTGCTGGCCCCATTCGGCGAGGCGGGCGAGGGCGCGGCTGTTGTCCATTTCCAGGGCGATGCTGGTGCACAGCCGGGGTTTGGGCAGGACTTTCAGCGAGACTTCGGTGATCAATCCCAGGCACCCGAAACTGCCCGCCATCAGGCGCGACAAGTCGTAGCCTGCGACGTTTTTCATCACCTCGCCGCCGAATTTCAGATGCTTGCCCAGGCCTGTGATCACGCGGGTGCCGAGGACGAAATCGCGGACAGAACCGGACCATGGGCGTCGCGGGCCAGACAACCCGGCTGCGATCATCCCGCCCACCGTGGCATCGCCCACGCCGCCATCGCTATAGGCCGGTGGCTCGCAAGGCAGCATTTGTCCTGCGGCGTCCAGTGCCGCATTCAGTTCGCTGAGGGGCGTGCCAGCCCGGGCGGTGATTACGAGTTCGGTGGGGTCGTAGGTGACGATGCCGCGATGCACACGGGTGTCGAGCACTTCGCCCGCCACTTCGCGGCCGAGAAACGCTTTGCTGTTGGCGCCCTGAATGCGCAGCGGCAGGCCCGTCTGGATGGCCTGGTTGACCTGCTCCAGCAGCACCTGACTGGCATCGCGGTCTTGCTGGCTGGGGTTCAATTGACGTTCGGCACCCATCAGAAACGCTCCAGTTCAGGGAAGGGCAGTTTGCCCATGTGCACGTGCATCGCGCCGAATTCGGCGCAGCGATGCAGGGTCGGAATGTTTTTGCCGGGGTTGAGCATGCCACTGGGGTCGAACGCCGCTTTTACCGAATGAAACAGGGTCAGTTCGTCGCTGTTGAACTGCGCGCACATCTGATTGATCTTCTCGCGGCCCACCCCGTGCTCCCCGGTAATGCTTCCGCCGACCTTGACGCACAGCTCCAGGATCTTGCCGCCCAGCGCTTCGGCGCGGTCCAGCTCGCCCGGCTGGTTGGCATCGAAAAGGATCAGCGGATGCATATTGCCGTCGCCTGCGTGGAAAACGTTGGCCACACGCAGCCCGTATTCCTCGGACAGCGCGGAAATGCCCTTCAATACGCCGGGCAATTCCCGACGCGGAATGGTGCCATCCATGCAGTAGTAATCCGGCGACAGCCTACCCACGGCGGGGAAGGCGTTCTTGCGACCGGCCCAGAAGCGCACGCGCTCGGCCTCGTCTTTGGCCTGACGCACTTCGGTGGCGCCGGCCTTTTCCAGCACGGCCCGCACGCGGTCGCAATCGGCGTGCACATCGGCCTCAACGCCGTCGAGTTCGCAGAGCAAAATGGCTTCGGCGTCCACCGGGTAACCGGCGTGAATGAAATCCTCGGCAGCACGAATGGCCAGGTTGTCCATCATCTCCAGCCCGCCGGGAATGATGCCCTCGGCGATGATGTCGCCCACGGCGCGCCCGGCTTTCTCCACCGAATCGAAGGCGGCCAGCAGCACCCGCGTCACTTGCGGCTTGGGCAGCAGCTTGACGGTCACCTCGGTGATGATGCCCAGCATGCCTTCGGAGCCCGTGAACAGCGCCAGCAGGTCGAAGCCGGGCGTATCCAGCGCGTCGGAGCCCAACACCATGCGCTCGCCTTCGACGGTGAGGATGTCGATCTTGAGCAGGTTGTGCACGGTCAGGCCGTATTTGAGGCAATGCACGCCGCCCGCGTTTTCCGCGACATTGCCGCCGATGGAGCAGGCGATTTGCGAAGAAGGGTCGGGGGCGTAGTAGAGGTCATGGGGCGCGGCAGCCTGGGAGATCGCCAGGTTGCGCACGCCAGGCTGCACGCGGGCGAAGCGCCCGGCGGGGTCGATGTGCAGGATCTTATTGAAGCGCGCCATCACCAACAGCACGCCTTTTTCCAGCGGCAACGCACCACCTGAAAGCCCCGTGCCAGCGCCACGAGCGACCACCGGCGCGCCGCGTTCGTGGCAGACCTTGAGCAGCGTCTGCACCTGTTCGACCCGCTCCGGCAGCACCACCAGCATAGGCGTGGTGCGGTAGGCGGAAAGGCCGTCGCATTCATAAGGCCGCAGTTCTTCCTCGCGATGGAGGATGTCCAGATCAGGCAGTCGCGCCTGCAAGGCCTGAAGCAGCTGTGCCTTGTCGATGGCAGGCAACGCGCCATCGACGCGTTCGTCGTACAGAATATTCATGTGGGTCTGTCACCCTGTTTTGTTCTTATTGATTGAGGCCCGTTCACGGCAGGAACGTTCTACGGCTGACTTGCATCATTGGCCCGGCAGGATTTACTGTCCATGGCTAAACGCACTGGTCGAACCAGTTTTTTTTTTTGGCATTTGCACAACGGATTTATTTAAAAGATAGCCAAAACAATCAGTTAACCAATGATCGGGAACTGTCGCTGTGTTATGCAACGGCTGGTCATACCACTTTGGTGGCTGTGATGAATATTGCTGTTACAGAGGCCGACGTTCCAACGAACATCCGCGTAAAGGTCGAGAATCATGGAACACCCTGCAAGTACCCGCCCGCCACAGGTCGCCGATGTCGTCAGCGAACGGATCGAACGCCTGATCGTCGATGGCGTGCTCAAGGTCGGGCAGTTGCTCCCTTCCGAGCGTCGTCTGACCGAAAAGCTCGGCGTCTCTCGCACGGCGTTGCGCGAGGGCCTCAAACTGCTGCGCGCCCGCGGCATCATTGAAACCCGCCATGGTCAGGGCTCGTTCGTTGCGCAAATGGGCGGGTTGGGCGTCACCGCCGCCTCACCCCTGATGCACCTGTTCGCCTCCCAGCCGCGCACCCTGTACGACCTGTTCGAAGTACGCAGCCTGCTGGAAGGGGAGTCCGCCCGACTGGCGGCCTTGCGCGGCACTGACGCCGACTTTGTCCTCATCACCCGCGCCTACGATGCGCTGGTCGCCGCCCATGATCACGAATTGCCAGCGTCCGAACATGCGCGACTGGATCACGCGTTTCATCTGGCCATCTGCGAGGCCTCTCACAACCCGGTGCTAGTGCAGACCCTGCGTTCGCTGACCGACTTGTTGCTCAATACGGTGTTCGCCTCGGTCAACAATCTCTATCACCGCGAGGTGCAGAAACGCCAGATCGACCGCCATCACGCCAGGCTTTACAACGCTGTGACGGGAAGGCTGCCCGAGCAGGCACGCAGGGCCGCGGTGGCGCATATCCAGAGCATTTGCGAAAACTTGCGGGAGATCGAAAACGAGGAGCAGCGCCTGGTGAGGGCGACGTTGCGGTTGGAGGGGTGGGCCTGACCTTGACAGCCGCAGTCTTCTGCCGCAACTTACGCATTGCGTAAGTCGTTTACGAAAATAACAAAAACAGGGCCTGCACGTGGATCTCTACACTTACTACCGTTCAACCTCCAGTTACAGGGTGCGCATCGCCCTGGCGCTGAAAGGACTGGAAGTCAACGCCATTCCCGTCAACCTGATCCGTGACGGCGGCGAGCACCGCCAGCCGGGCTATCTGGCCATCAACCCTCAAGGCCGCGTGCCCGCACTTCGTCTGGAAGAGGGCGAGGTGATCATTCAGTCGATGGCCATCATCGAATACCTCGAAGAGCGCTTTGCCCAGCCTTCACTTCTCCCTGCCGACCTCATCCAGCGCGCCAAGCATCGCGAGATCGCCGCGCTGATCGGCTGCGATATCCATCCTCTACACAACGTCGCCGTGCTCAACCGTCTGCGCGGGCTGGGGCACGATGAAGGCGATGTGACGGCGTGGATCGGTCACTGGATCAGCGAAGGTTTCAAAGCGATAGAAGCCTTGATTGGCGATGAAGGCTTCTGTTTCGGCGAAGTCGGACTGGCGGATGTCTATCTCTTGCCGCAGCTGTACGCAGCACGTCGTTTCAACGTCGATCTGAGCGCGTTCCCGCGTATCACACGGGTCGAGGCGCTGGCCTTGCACCACCCGGCCTTCAAACGCGCACATCCCGATGCGCAATCCGATAAGCCGGAGTAACCTTTCCTACATGAAAATCCTCGGTCTGCAATTGATCTTCGGCGACTTCCTCGCCCGCAGCGTGCGGGGTATTCCCTGCGCGCCACCCGCTGAACAGTGACCTTCGCCGCCGTGCATTTCACTATTTAGCAGGAGCAAGACCGTGACCGATCTCTACGAAAACCCGATGGGCCTGATGGGCTTCGAATTCATCGAATTCGCCTCGCCAACCCCCAACACCCTGGAGCCTGTGTTCCAGATGATGGGCTTCACCAAAGTCGCCAACCACCGTTCCAAGAACGTGGCGCTGTACCGCCAGGGCGCGATCAACATCATCCTCAACAACGAACCCCACAGCGAAGCGTCTTACTTCGCTGCCGAGCACGGTCCTTCAGTGTGCGGCATGGCTTTCCGGGTCAAGGATTCGCAACTGGCCTACAAACGTGCGCTGGAACTGGGTGCCCAACCGATCGAAATCGGCACCGGCCCCATGGAGCTGCGTTTGCCGGCGATCAAGGGCATTGGCGGCGCGCCGCTGTACCTGATCGACCGCTTTGGCGAAGGCACTTCGATCTATGACATCGACTTCGTGTTCATCGAAGGCGTCGACCGTCACCCCCAGGGCGCGGGGCTGCAGTTCATCGACCACCTGACCCACAACGTCTATCGCGGACGGATGGCCTATTGGGCGAACTTCTATGAAAAGCTGTTCAACTTCCGCGAAATTCGCTACTTCGACATCAAGGGCGAGTACACCGGCCTGACCTCCAAGGCCATGACCGCGCCGGATGGGATGATTCGCATCCCGTTGAACGAAGAGTCGTCCAAGGGCGCGGGGCAGATCGAAGAGTTCCTGATGCAGTTCAACGGCGAAGGCATACAGCACGTGGCGTTTTTCACCGAAGACCTGATCAAGACCTGGGATCAGCTCAAGGCGCTGGGCATGCGCTTCATGACAGCGCCGCCGGACACCTATTACGAAATGCTCGAGGGTCGTTTGCCTAACCACGGCGAGCCTGAGGCTGAGCTGAAGGCGCGCGGCATTCTGCTGGACGGCACTTCGGAAGGGGGAAACCAGCGTCTACTGTTGCAGATATTCTCGGAAACCCTGATGGGGCCGGTGTTCTTCGAGTTCATTCAACGCAAGGGCGATGATGGCTTTGGCGAGGGCAACTTCAAGGCGCTGTTCGAGTCCATCGAGCGTGATCAACTGCGTCGTGGCGTGTTGACGGCGGATTGATATCTGCTGGCTGATGCAGCTGTTGAACCTGTGGGAGCGAATTCATTCGCGAGGCGGTTTTTCAGGCGATAGATATCTGTCGTCTGTACTGGCCTCTCGCAAATGAATTCGCTCCCACAGTAGGTGTGTTCGGCATGTAATCCGTGCGCATCACGCTTGCGGCATCTCCCCACCCATCCGCGCACCGATCGCTTGGGCGGTCTGCAGCAGCTTGTGTGCCGCGTGCGCCTGACGCTCGTTAGTGAACACCGAGGCCGAGCCGACCACTGTCACCACACCCACCAACTTGTTGCCCATGGCGAACACCGGGGAGGACACGGCATTGACGCCCGCCATCAGCAGCCCGTGAATCTGATGCACCCCGGTGCTGCGGATTTCCTTGATGTGCCGATCGATTTCCTTGAGCTGTTTCGCGTTCAGGTTCACAGATTCAGCTTCGCGCAACCCGGCGGTTTCTGCGTGGGACAGGAAGGTGTCGAAGACCAGCCCCGTGGACGAGCTGAGCAGCGGCAGTACCGAGCCAATCTGCGTGACCAGTGTCACCGCGCCCAATGATTGCTCGACGTAAACCACCGTCGGCCCCTTGTTGCCCCACACCGCGAGGAAGCAGGTCTCGTTGAGTTCGTCGCGCAGGGCGATCAGCTCCGGCGCGCTGGTTTTCAGCACGTCCAGCTGACTCAGTGCCGCCAGGCCAACCTGCAAAGCAGAGCGGCCGAGGCGGTAATGGTTGGTGACCGGGTCCTGTTCGGCAAAGCCGCTGTCCACCAGCGCTTGCAAATAGCGATGGACCTTGCTCGCTGGCATCGCCACATGTTCGGCCAGTTTCGACAGTGAGGTGGCGGGGGCCAGTTCGGCCAAGGCCTTGAGAATGCCAACGCCCACTTCAGCGGACTGCACCTTTTGTTGGCGCGGGACTACAGGGTCTGTGGAATCGTCTGTCATGAGTCAAGGCGCCGGTCTGAAAAAGCAGCTTTATAGCTTGACCGTCCTGCAAACTCAAATTACGTTATTCGTAATTCGCTTACGCAAAACAAAAACAAGAGGTCGAGATGTTGACGTCACCCGCCTGCAGGGCTTTGCGCTACCAGTCCGGTTTCGGTAATCAATTCAGCAGCGAGGCCGTTTCCGGTGGTTTGCCCCAGGGGCAGAACTCGCCACAGCGTCATCCACTGGGCCTCTATGCCGAGCAGTTCTCGGGTACGGCATTTACCGTGCCCCGCGCCGAAGCCCGGCGCACTTGGCTCTATCGCATCAAGCCTTCGGCCGCGCACTCGCGATTCCAGCGCGCAGAGCGGCAGATCACCGGCGTTGAGCAAGGCCCTGTGAACCCCAATCGCCTGCGCTGGAACGCCTTCGACATCCCCGCTGAGCCCACCGATTTCATCGACGGCCTGATCGCGTTGGCAAGCACCTCGGCAGCGGATCAGGCAGAGGGCGTCAGCGTTTATCTCTACTCCGCCAATCAGTCCATGGACCGCGCTTTCTTCAATGCCGACGGCGAATGGCTGATCGTCCCGCAACTGGGCCGTCTGCGCCTGATCACTGAACTGGGCTTGCTGGACATCGAGCCGCAGGAAATTGCCGTCATCCCCCGTGGGCTGAAATTCAACGTGCAGCTGCTCGACGGGCAGGCCCGCGGTTACATCTGCGAGAACCATGGCAGCCCGTTGCGGCTACCAGACCTGGGGCCTATCGGCAGTAACGGGCTGGCCAACCCGAGGGATTTTCAAGCCCCGGTGGCGCATTTCGAGAATCGCGAGCAACCCACCGTACTGGTGCAGAAGTTTCTCGGTGAGCTGTGGCAAACCACCCTTGAACACACGCCGTTCGATGTGGTGGCGTGGCATGGCAACAACGTGCCTTACAAATACGATCTGCGCCTGTTCAACACCATCGGCACTGTGAGTTACGACCATCCGGACCCGTCGATCTTCACCGTGCTGACCTCGCCGGGCGCGACCCAGGGTCAGGCCAACGTCGATTTCGTGATCTTCCCGCCACGCTGGATGGTGGCGGAAAACACCTTCCGTCCGCCGTGGTTCCACCGCAACCTGATGAACGAATTCATGGGCCTGATCGACGGCGCCTACGATGCCAAGGCCGAAGGCTTCATGCCTGGCGGCGCGTCGCTGCACAACTGCATGAGCGCCCACGGCCCGGACAATGCCACGGCTGAAAAAGCCATGGCGGTCGAGCTCAAACCGCACAAGATCGAGCAGACCATGGCGTTCATGTTCGAGACCGGCAAGGTCCTGCGTCCCAGCCGCCACGCGCTGGAATGCCCGCAACTGCAAAGCGACTACGATGCCTGCTGGAACGGCATCGCCAACACCTTCAAACCTTTCGATACGGACAGTCAACGATGAGCATTTCCAAGCACCCGCGCAGCTGGGTGACCTCTGCCAACGATCACCCCGATTTCCCGCTGCAGAACCTGCCGTTCGGCGTGTTCAGCCGCGGCGGCGGCAGTCGGCGGGGGGGTGTGGCCATCGGCGATTTCATTTTCGATCTGCAGGTGGCTTACGAAACCGGCCAGTTCAACGGCGAGGCTCGGGTGGCAGCTGAAGCGGCCCGTCACGGCCAGCTCAACGCGCTGTTCGCCTTGGGCACTGCGCCGCGACAGGCGCTGCGTAATGAATTGCTCAGACTGCTCGATGAAAACAGCCCGGAGCGTGCGTCTCTTGAGCTGCTCGGCGATGCCCTGCTGGTGCCGATGAGTGAATGCCGCATGCACCTGCCCGCGCAGGTGGGTGACTACACCGACTTCTATGTCGGCATTCATCACGCGACCAACGTCGGCAAGCTGTTCCGCCCCGACAACCCTTTGCTGCCGAACTACAAATACGTCCCCATCGCCTACCACGGTCGTGCCTCGACGCTGTGTGTGTCAGGCACCCCGGTCAAACGCCCCAATGGCCAGACCCTGGCGCCGGGCGCCGAGGCGCCGACCTTGGGGCCTAGCAAGCGGCTGGATTACGAGCTGGAAGTCGGCGTGTGGATGGGGCAGGGCAACGAGACCGGCGAGTCGATAGCCATTGGCGAAGCGGGCGGGCACATCGCCGGTTTCTGCCTGCTCAATGACTGGTCGGCGCGGGATCTTCAGGCTTGGGAATACCAGCCGCTGGGGCCGTTCCTGTCCAAGAGCTTTGCCACCACGCTGTCGCCTTGGGTGGTCACCGTTGAGGCGCTGGCGCCGTTTCGCAGCGCGCAACCCCAGCGGCCGGAGGGGGATCCCCAGCCACTGGCGTACCTGTTCGACGAGCAGGATCAAAGCCACGGCGCGCTGGATATCGAGCTGGAAGTGCTGCTGCTCACTGCGCAGATGAAAGAGCAGGGCATCGCACCCCATCGTCTGGCCCTGAGCAATACGCTGAACATGTACTGGACTGTGGCGCAGATGGTCACGCATCACAGTGTCAACGGCTGCAAATTGCAGGCAGGGGATTTGTTCGGTACAGGCACCTTGTCTGGCCCTGAGGCGGGGCAGCTCGGCAGCCTGTTGGAGATGACCGAGGGTGGCAAACATCCGGTGGAATTGCCCAATGGCGAGATGCGCACCTTCTTGCAGGCGGGGGATGAGGTAATTCTGAAGGCCCGCTGCCGCAGGGACGGCGAGGTGAGTATCGGGTTTGGTGAGTGCCGAGGTCTCATTCTTGGATAGGTCGAAACTCATCGCCGGATGACCCAGCGCCATCGCGAATGAATTCGCTCCCACAGGTTGACCGCATCCTTCTGTGGGAGCGAATTCATTCGCGAGAGGCTGTTACCGACGCAGCGAGTCTCAGGTTTGGGTAAACCCCGCCACCAGCGAACCGCTCCGGGGCAAGAACCGTCCCTGCCGTTCACCCTGCGGCTTACCATCGGCATAGCTCAAATGCCCGTTGACCCACACCCCATCGATGCCTTCGGCGGCGCGTTTTGGCTCCTTGAAGTCGGCAACGTCACGCACCGTGTCGGGGTTGAACAGCACCAGATCCGCCCAATAGCCTTCGCGCACGAAACCGCGGTCATGCAGGCCGAAGCGGCTGGCGGTCAGCCCGGTCATCTTGTGGATGGCCCGGTGCAGCGGGAACAGGCCCAGATCACGACTGAAATGCCCCAGCACACGGGGAAATGCGCCCCACAGACGCGGATGCGGGAACGGGTCTTCCGGCAGCCCGTCCGAGCCGATCATCGACAGCGGGTGTTTCATGATGTTCTGCACATCGTTCTCATCCATGCCGTAATACACGGCGCCCGCCGGTTGCAGCTGGCGCGCGGCGTCGAGCAGAGACAGGCCCCAGTCGGCAGCAATGTCTTTCAAATCGCGACCGCTCTGATCCGGATGCGGGGTCGACCAGGTAATGGTGATGCGAAAAGCATCAGTGACCTGCTTCAAATCCAGCGTCGAGGAACTGGCGGCATAGGGGTAGCAGTCGCAGCCGACGGGGTGGGTCAGCGCGGCTTTTTCCAGCGAGGCCAACAGTTGCAGGCTGCGCCCCCAGTTGCCAGCGCCGGCGCATTTCATATGGGAAATCACCACCGGCGATTTGGCGTGGCGACTAATGTCGAAGGCCTCATCCATCGCTTCCAGCACCGGCTCGAACTCGCTGCGCAGGTGAGTCGTGTATACCGCGCCAAACGCTGTCAATTCCTCGGCCAGTTGCTTGACCTCGTCGGTCTCGGCAGCGTTCGCCGAGGCATAGGCCAGGCCCGTGGACAGGCCCAGCGCGCCGTCTTCCAGGCTCTGGCGCAGCTGTTCGCGCATGGCGCTGATTTCATCCGGATGGGCGGTGCGGAACAGATCGTCCAGATGGTTGCTGCGCAAGGCGGTATGGCCGATCAGGGCCGCGACGTTCACTGCCGGGCGCGCCTTGTCTACGGCGTGGCGATAGTCGCTGAAACGCGGGTAGGCAAATGCCTTGGCCGGGCCGAGCAGGTTCATCGGGTCTGGCGGGTCGCCTGCCAGGGTCACTGGGGAGGCGCTGATGCCGCAGTTGCCGACGATCACTGTGGTCACGCCCTGGGTGATTTTCGGCAGCATCTCGGGCTGGCGAATCACCACGGTGTCGTCGTGGGTGTGCACGTCAATGAAGCCCGGCGCCAGCACCCGACCGGCCGCGTTGATGTCTTCGCGAGCCGACACGCCGCTCAGGTCGCCAATGCGCTGGATGCGCCCCTGGGCGATGGCCACGTCGGTGTGCACGCCGGGGGTATCGCTGCCGTCGATCACCAGCGCGTCGCGAATGATCAGGTCGTAAAGCATGGTTCAGTCTCCAAGCGGCAGGCCGTCGTCGCCGCCGCGGTAATCGTCGAGGGCCAGCTTGATGCGGCGCAGGCGCTCCTGATTGTCGTCAGGGGCGATCAGCGCCAGCTCCGTGGCCAGCACGTCGAGGGTCAGCAGCATGCCGTAGCGCGCCGCCGTGGGTTTGTAGATGAAGTTGGTTTCGGCGATCTGCAAGGGCAGCAGCACGTCGGCCAACGCCGCCAGCGGTGAGCCAGGGAGGGTGATGGCGAGGATCTTGGCGCCGTAGCTGCGGGCCAGGGTCACGGCGTCCAGCAATTCTGGCGTGAGCCCGCTCAAGGAGCAGACGATCAGGCTGTGATCCGGGCCCAGGGTCGCAGCGATCAGGCGCATCATCACCGGGTCCCGGCAGGCGGCGATGGGGTAACCCAGGCGCACCAGGCGGGTCTGCAGTTCTTCGCTGCACAGGCTCGAGCAGCCACCCATGCCGAAGCTGTGAATCATCCGCGCCGGGGTGAGCAGGGCGACGGCGGCCTTGAAGCGCGTGTCGTCGAAGCCTGCCAGGTGCTGGCGCAGGGTGGATTCGATGTCGCCGACGATCTGGCTGAAAAATGCCGATTGCTCCGGCGCCTGTTCCGGTTTGAGAAAGCGGCTGCCAACGCCGCTGGCCTGGGCCAGTTGCAGGCGCAGGTCGCGCAGATCCTTGCAGCCGACCGTGCGGGCGAAGCGCGACAGCGTAGCGCTGCTGACCTCGGCGCGGGCGGCCAGTTCGTCGAGGCTGGCGCTGGCCGAGAAGGCGACATCGCTCAGAATCAATTTGGCGATGCGGCCTTCACCGGCGCTGAAGGAGTCCTGACGGGCGCGGATCTGATACAGAATGTCCACTCAGAGCACCTGCGCCAGGCCCAGGGTGAGGACGAATGCGATCACCGAGATCAGCGTTTCCAGCACCGTCCATGTCTTGAAGGTCTGTGCCACGGTCATGTTGAAATACTCCTTGATAAGCCAGAATCCGCCGTCGTTGACGTGGGAAAAGATCACCGAACCCGCCCCGGTCGCCAGCACCAGCAGTTCAGGATGCGGATAACCCAGCCCCATGGCCACCGGCGCGACGATGCCCGATGCGGTGGTCATTGCTACCGTCGCCGAGCCTGTGGCGACGCGCATCAACGCGGCGAACAGCCAACCCATCAACAACGGCGAGAGGTGAAAATCCTGGGCCAGGCCGACAATTTCATTGGTCACGCCGCTGTCGACCAGAATCCGGTTCAGGCCGCCGCCAGCGCCGACCAGCAGCGTGATGCTGGCGGTCGGGGCTAGGCATTCCTGGGTGAATTTGAGGATCGAGTCGCGGTTGAAGCCTTGGGCGATTCCCAAGGTCCAGAAGCTTAGCAACGTTGCCAGCAGCAGGGCGATCACCGAGTTGCCGATGAACAGCAGGAAGCTGTTGAACGCACTGCCCGGGGTCGACAGCAGGTTGGCCCAGCCGCCCAGCAACATCAGGAAGACCGGCAGCAGAATGGTCGCCATGGTGATGGTGAAGCCTGGCAGCTGTTTGCGTGGCTCGCGGTCGAGAAACTGCTTGGCCAGCGGGTTTTCATCGGGCAGCTGAATGTGCGGCACGATGAATTTGGCGTAGAGGGGGCCGGCAATGATCGCGGTCGGGATGCCGATCAGGATCGCGTAGAACAGGGTCTGGCCCACCGAGGCCTGATAAGCCTGCACCGCCAGCATCGCGGCCGGGTGCGGCGGAACGAGGGCGTGCACCACCGACAGACCGGCGACCATCGGCAGGCCGACCATCAGGATCGACACGCCAACCCGACGGGCGACGGTGAAGGCAATCGGCACCAGCAGCACAAAACCGACTTCGAAGAACAGCGGCAGGCCGACAAGAAAGGCGATGCAGACCATCGCCCAGTGCGCGTTGCGCTCGCCGAAACGGTCGATCAGGGTGCGCGCCACCTGCTCGGCGCCACCGGACTCGGCCATCATCTTGCCGAGCATGGTGCCCAGCGCGACGACCAGGGCGATATGGCCCAGGGTCTTGCCGACCCCGCCTTCATAGGAGCTGACCACGGACGTCGCGGGCATCCCGGCGACCAGCGCCAGGCCCACCGACACCAGGGTGATAACGACAAAAGGGTTAAGACGAAAACGGGCGATCAGCACGATCAGAGCGATGATCGCGATGGCGGCATAGACCAACAGGGACAGGCCGGTAGACGGAGGCATGCAACGGTTCCTTGCAGAGAAAGTGAGTGGTCAGGCGAAGCGGCGGGGGCAGGTCAGCCCAAACGCAATCGCGCGATGTAAACAGTCTCGGCAGTGGGTGTTGCAAAGGGCTCACGGGGTGAAACAGGGGTCCAAAGACGACGATCACAGGCAGGCATTATTTTTATCTCTGATTTCGTGATGAAAATTAAATTACACGAAAACCGATAAAAATATCAATTTATGAAAATTAATTTCCTTCAGCGTGCTGCTCTGGATTTTCTGTGGGCGCGAGTTCATTCGCGATTCGCCGGTATATCCGGCACATTTTCTGTCGCCTGCACCGGCGCCTCGCGAATGAATTCGCTCCCACGGGGGCAGTGTCGTTCTCGCCGCTGGCGACATTCACCCCGCACTGAACCGCTCCCGATACGCCTGCGGCGTCACCGCCACGGTGCGCAAAAAACTGCGACGCAGGGTCTCCTCGGTGCCGAAACCGCAGCGATCGGCAATTCGCTTGATCGGCATCGCGCTATCCCCCAGCAAACGGCGTGCGGCCTCGACGCGCAGCTGCTCGATGGCCCGGGCCGGGGTGTTGCCGGTGTGGGCGCGGTAGTGGCGCACGAAGCTGCGTTCGCTCATGCCCACCTGCGCGGCGAGGGTGGCGACGGACAAATCGCTCGCCAGGTTGTCGAGAATCCACGCGTGCAGATCGCCAAAACGGCTGTCCTGACTGCGGGTGGCGTGTTGCATCGACAGCGCCGTGCTGAACTGCGACTGTCCTCCGGGACGCTTGAGAAACACCACCAGGTCCCGCGCGACGGCCAGGGCGACCGGGCGCCCAAGGTCGGCCTCGACCATCGCCAGCGCCAGATCAATACCCGCCGTCACGCCTGCGGAGGTCCACAGCGCGTCTTCGTTGATGAAAATCGGCTCAGGGTCGACCTGCAAATCCGGGTAGCGCTGGGCCAGCTCCTCGCAACTGTCCCAATGCGTTACCACCCTGTGGCCGCTCAGCAAACCCGCCTCGGCCAGCAGAAACGCGCCGGTGCAGACCGACGCCAGGCGCCGCGCGCGCGCAGCCTGATTACGCACCCAGCGCAGCAGATCCTGATCCTGCAACGCGGCATGCACGCCTCGGCCACCGGCGATGATCAAGGTGTCGGAAGGCGTGGTTGGCAGCGGGTGCGTATGCAAGCCCAGACCGGCCCATGACATCACGCTGCCGTCTTCCCGAGCGATCACCCTGGGCGAGTAGGGGCGCGCGAGGCCTTGTTCGGCAGCGTGCACATTGGCCGAGGCGAACACCTGCAAGGGCCCCGTGACATCGAGCAGCTGCACCTCAGGGAAGGCGAGGATGTGAATGGGCCTTGGCAACTGGGCCATGGAGACGCTCCGATACGGTTGGCGGAAACTGTGGGTGTTATGGCGTATCCGCCAGAGCGTATCTGGCTAGAGTGAGTTCGTCCAATACCCACTGACATTCGCAAAGGAGCGACGCTATGACCCTGCACATCGGCCTGCTGATCTTTCCCAAGGTTCAACAACTGGACCTGACCGGCCCGTACGACGTCTTCGCCAGCCTGCCGGGCGTAACCGTGCACCTGGTCTGGAAAAACCTCGACCCGTTGCTGTCCAGCACTGGCCTGGGCCTGATTCCGACCCAGACCTTCGACAGCTGCCCGGATCTGGACGTGATCTGCGTGCCTGGCGGGGTGGGCATCGATGCGCTGCTCGAAGACGCCGAAACCCTGGCATTCATCAAGCACCAGGCTCAGAACGTGCAGTACGTGACCTCGGTCTGCACCGGCGCCTTGGTGCTCGGCGCGGCAGGTCTGCTGGAGGGCAAGCGCGCGACCACTCACTGGGCGTCCCACAGCCTGCTGGAGAACTTCGGCGCGATCCCGGTAAAAGATCGCGTGGTGCGCGACGGCAACTTGATGACCGGGGGTGGCGTCACCGCGGGGATCGATTTCGCCCTGACTCTGATCAGCGAGATCTTCGACGCCGACACTTCTCAGGCCGTTCAGCTGCAAATCGAATACGCGCCTGCGCCACCGTTCAACGCGGGTCGGCCCGACACGGCGCCAGCCCATATTCTGGCGTTGGCCCAGGAACGCGCAGCGCCAGGACTGCAAGCGCGTCGGCAGATCGTCGAGCGGGTGACGGCGACGTCGCGTTAAGCAGGTGGGGTGCAGGCCGGGATTTCGTACCAACAGAGAAACAGGTCCAGCGCCGATTCGACCACGCTGGCCTGTTTCTCGGGCGTGAGCAGCGGTTCGTTGAGGGTGACCTGCGGCCAGAAGGCGAAGGCCTTGAGCAGCGCGTGGATCTGCGAGGCGGCGAAACCCGGTTCGACGGCCTTGAGGCGGCCGTCTTGCTGGGCGCCGCGCACCCAGACGGTGAAGGTTTCTTCGCGCTGATTGAGGCGGTTGACCCAGACCTGTGCGCGCTCGGGGGAATGAATTGTGGCGCCAATGGCCACGCGGGCCAGGTCGATGAAGTTGCTGTCGCCCAGTGTTTGCATCTTCGCGCTGAGCAACTGGCGCAGTTGATCGCGCAAGGGCACGCCCGCCTGATAGGGCGCATCCGGTTGCGCCGAAGCGCTGGCCCACAGGCGCTGGAGCATTTCCGAAAACAGCTCTTCTTTGCTCGGGAAATGGTTGTAGACCGTGCGTTTGGAGACTTGCGCCCGTGCCGCGATGCGATCCATGCTGGTGACCTCAAAACCGTTATCGCGAAATTCGGCAATGGCTGCCTGGACAATGGATTCACGTTTTCGGTCGGTCAGGCGCGTCGGAGCAGTCATGGCATCGCTTCTAGAGGGGGGCGGGGCTGACACGAATGAGGGCCAGCAAGAAAATTACACCGAGCAGTTTACTTCTCTTTAGAGATCGTGCAAGCTAGAAACTACACTGTGTAGTGTAAAAGCCTGTTACAACTTCTCGCTTACTTCTTTGCGTCGTATGCAACATTCTGCAACGCGTCCGCCGCTGCAGAAACCTCCACCCGTTTCATGGAGTCAGCACCTCATGGCCTCGATCGAAAAAAACCTCGATAACGCTCCTTCGTTGCCCGTCCTTACCCGCCAGGAGGGCCGCTTCCGCAATCACAAGCCGATGAAGCGCTCGGGGTTGCTGAAGACGCTGCGCATTTTCTGGAATGCCATGGTCAACAAGCCGCGCCACACGCGCCCTGTCGGCGAAATCCCGGTTCAGCCTTTGTCCCGCCAGCAACTGCTGGCCGCGCCGAACAACACGGTATATCGCCTAGGCCATTCGACCGTGCTGCTCAAATTGCGTGACCAGTATTTTCTGACCGACCCGGTGTTCGCCGAACGCGCTTCGCCCATCCAGTGGGCCGGGCCACAGCGCTTCCACCAGCCGCCGATCAGCCTCGAAGACTTGCCGCCGCTCAAGGCGGTGATTCTCTCGCACAACCATTACGACCACCTCGACCATATGAGCATTCACGTGCTCAAGAACAAGGCCGAGCATTTCATCGCGCCGTTGGGTGTGGGCGATACGCTGATCGAATGGGGCGTACCTGCAAATAAAGTGCAGCAATTGAACTGGTGGCAGTCTGCCGAGATTCACGGTATCCGCTTTGTCGCTACGCCCGCTCAGCACTTCTCTGGCCGCAGCCTGCGCGACAGCAACCAGACGCTCTGGTGCTCGTGGGTGATGATTGATGGGGCGCAGAAAATCTTCTTCAGCGGCGATACCGGCTACCACGACGGCTTCAAGCTGATCGGTGAGCAATTCGGCCCGTTCGACCTGACCCTGATGGAAACCGGCGCCTACAACGTCGACTGGCCGGACGTTCACATGCAGCCGGAAGAAACCCTGCAGGCGCACATCGACCTACGCGGCAAATGGCTGCTTCCGATTCACAACGGCACGTTCGACTTGGCGATGCATGCCTGGCACGAACCCTTTGACCGTATTCTCGCCCTGGCCTGGGATCGCAGCATTTCCATCACCACGCCGGAAATGGGCCAGCCGTTCTACCTGCAATACCCCAGCCGTGGCGAGGCCTGGTGGCTGAAGGTCGAGAAGGCCGTCGAAGCTCAGGCGCCGTGCCAGTCCCGTCGCTGCAATCGCCAGCAGGCGGCCAGCCGCTAGGTCACGCGTGTGGGATCAGGGCTTGTCGTTGTTCTGATCCCGCGCTTTTTCCCCATCTTTTGGCTGTTCAGGATGACGGGGCTGCTCGCCTTGCTGATTCGCCTGCCTGTGCTGCTCGCCGACTTTGCCGGCGTTCTCTGGTCTGTGGTTCAGGTCTTCACGGCTGGATTCTTTGGGCATTGCTCATTCTCCATCAGGGGCGCGCGGTCACGCGCCATTACTCATCTGCGCTATCAGCATCAGCGCTTCGTCTTTGAACAGCGGCTGTTTCATCCGCTCGGCGAGTAACGCCACCTCCCGCTCGCGCTCGCAGGCGACCACCGCCGCTACGCTGCCTTGCTTACAGATCAACGCGAGGAAGTCGAAATCCTCAGGTTCGCCAAGGTAGACGATGTCGTCCCAATCCTCGGCGTGACCCAGATAATCCAGACGTTTTTCGAAGTGATAGGTCCAGAAATACGGCACGTCGCTGTAGTGCTTGTTCGCCCCCAGCATGTTGCTGGCGGCGATGCGTGCGTGTTGCTGGGCCAGGCGCCAGTGCTCAATGCGTTTTGGCTGGCCGTCGATGGGGAAGGTCGCGATATCGCCCGCTGCCCACAAATCCTTGCCGACCTGCATGCCTGAATCAACCGCCAGAGAGCCGTCCTCCTCCAGCTCGATCCCGTCGATGAATTGCGTGGCGGGCGTCACCCCGATACCGATCAGCGCCAAGTCCACCGGCAGTCGTTCGCCATTGCTGAGCACCGCCGTCTCCAGGTTGTTTTTGCCGCCCTGGCCATCGCCCTCGAAGCGGCTGACGTCCACATGGGTGCGAAACAGCACGCCGTTTTTTTCATGCAGGGTGCGAATGGCCTTGCCGATGCGTTCGCCCAGCTGCGCGGCAAATGGCACTTCGTGGTGGGCCAGCACAGTGACGTTCACACCGTGTTTGCGCAGGGCGGAGGCCGCTTCCAGACCAATGAAGCTGTCGCCGACGATCAGCGCATGCTTGCCCGGTTGAGCGGCGGCGAGGATCTTTTTCGCGTCCTCACGACAGCGCAAGGTCAGCACCTGCGCCAGCTCGGCGCCGATTAGCGGCAGGGCACGAGGCTCGCCGCCGGTGGTGATCAACGCGGCGTCGTAAGCGAAGCGGCGGCCGTCCGCCAGGATCAGGCGTTTGTTAATGACGTCGAGCTTCATGACCTCGCCTTGAACACGCTCGATGTGATGCTCCTCATAGAAAGCGTCTTCGCGCAGGGGCGGGGTTTCATCCGGGCGTATGTCGGCGGCGAGGACAAATTTGCTCAGGGCGGTGCGGTCGTAGCCGGGCGTGGTTTCGCGATCTACCAACAGGAGGCGACCATTGAAGCCCTTTTCACGCAGCGCGCAGGCGGCGGCCGTTCCCGCAGCGCCAGCGCCGATGATCACGAAGCAGCGGTCGTCATCGGGCAACGTTTCGGGATGGATTGGCATCGGTTGATCGTCGACGTGGATCTGCCCTTCGATGACCTGAAGCGGGTAGCGCGTCAGGGCGTCAAGGGCCGGTGGCTCGCACAGGTGGCCGTCAGAGATCGCGAACTCGGCTTTGTGCCAAGGGCAGATCAAATGCCCGTTGCACACCGCGCCATCCGCCAGTGGCGCACCGGCGTGGGGACACTCGGCCTGATAGGCACGCACCTCTTCTCCATGGCGCACCAATACAACCTTTTTCTCGCCAACTTCAACCTGAATGCCGCGATCTCGACGAAGATCGGCCAGGTTAGCGACTCGATGCATTGGCATTTTCTTATCCTCCCAGGCTTTCTGTTGGGAGTGGGCCGCCAATCAAGAGGTTCAGAGAATCTGCCGAACGCTGCATAAAGCGTTCACACGCCGCACATTTGCAAGGCGCATCAACGCACCAGCCCCAGTCGCTCGTGCCAGTCGGCAATGGATTCCTCAGGGTATTGTTCGAATTGCTGATCCTTGGGCCCGGCCTCGACCTCAACCCACGAGGCCTTGGAATCGAGCAACAAATGCGTGTGTTCGGGCGGCGTGGGCAGCGGTGTGTCGATGGCCGAGGCGAAGGGGTGGATCAGCTCCGGCCACTCAGGGCTGAACAGCCACAGCCCACTGCCGCACTGCTTGCAGAAATGCCGCTCGGCGCTGCTGGTGTGCACGTGTTTGTGTTCTTCATCGCGCATTTTGGCGTGGTAGATCGCGATGCTGTTCTTGCCTTTGACCTTGAGGCTTTTCGCATCGCCGCCCAGGTTGATCGAGTAGCCGCCCCCGCCCTGGGTCTTGCGGCAGATCGAGCAATAGCAGCGTTGGTAAGGGTAGGGGTGGGCGCAGGTCAGGCTGAATTCCACCGCGCCGCAATGACAAGAACCTTCCAGATGCATGATTCACCTCCGCAATTGCTGATAAACGTCTCTGAGGTCTAGACCGCGCTGGCTAGCGAGGTTCGATGTTTCGTCGAACAGGCGTTCGGATTCTTCATTAAGCAAACCCTCAAGAAGCGCTATCCGGCGTCGATAAGCGGTAGTCGTACGGTGACATTACGACCACTGCCACCAAAAAATAACGAGCCAACGGTCATGAACCTACGCAACCTGACCATCGCCCGCCGCGCGGGCCTTGGGTTTACCCTGATCTCCCTGCTTGTTGCACTGCTCGGCTGGTTTGCCCTGAGCCAGATGTCCACCATTCGCCAAAGTGAAGTGGCGGTCGAAAGCAACTGGATGCCGAGCATGCGTCTGGTCAACGACATTCGCGAAGCCATGCTGCGCATTCGTACGATCTCCCTGCGCATGGCGCTGGACCCAGACACCAAGAACGTCAGCGTCTACAAGGGCCAGATGGACGCCCGCGCCAAGGTGCTCGCCGACAAGCTCTCGGGCCTGGATAAATTTGTCGACACCCCTGAAGAGAAGGTGCTTTATGACAAATTCCGCACCACCCTGGCGGATTATCAGCGCGGGCTGTCGCAGTCGTTTGTGCTCGCCGAAAGCGGTGACCTGAAAGCCCTGAATACCCTGTTGCTGGTGGACATGAAAACCGCCGTCGACAACTCCGGCGCACAGCTGGGCGATCTTGCGGATTTTTACTCCCATCAGGTCGAGCTCGAAGGCGTGTCCGCCGAAACCCAGTACGGCCATTCGCGCAACATCGTGCTGGTGTTCGTACTGATCGCCGCGCTGGCCACCGTTATCCTCGCGCTGTGGCTCACCCGCAGCATCATCGTGCCGCTGGAACAAGCAGTTACCGCCGCCGAGTTCGTGGCCAAGGGCGACCTCACCCACGACATTCGCGTCGAAGGCAAGGATGAAGTCACTCGTCTGCTCAGCGCCCTGCAGCAGATGCAGAACAACCTGCGCAGCACCTTGAGCCTGATCGGCAGCTCAGCCAGCCAATTGGCGTCGGCGGCCACCGAACTGAACTCGGTCACCGAAGACAGTCATCGCGGCCTGCATCAGCAGAACGCCGAAATCGAACAGGCCGCCACGGCAGTCAACGAGATGACCTCGGCGGTGGAAGAAGTGGCGCGCAATGCAGTCTCCACCTCCCAGGCATCCAGCGAATCCAACGAGGCCGCGCAGGATGGCCAGACCCGCGTCATCGAAACCGTGACGTCGATCCAGACCCTGTCGAGCAACGTGCAGCACACCTCGGCGCTGGTGCAGAAACTCGCCGATCAGTCCCAGGACATCGGCAAGGTGCTGGACGTGATTCGCTCCATCGCCGAGCAGACCAACCTGCTGGCCCTGAACGCAGCGATCGAAGCGGCCCGCGCCGGGGAGTCCGGTCGCGGTTTTGCCGTGGTGGCCGATGAGGTGCGCGCGCTGGCCCATCGTACTCAGCAGTCGACGCTGGAAATCGACAAGATGGTGTCGACCATGCGCAGTGGTTCCAGCGAGGCCTTGGAGTCGATGCTGGTCAGCCGTTCCCGCGCCACCGAAACCCTGGAACTGGCGCAGGGCGCGGGGGAGTCCCTGACCCGCATCACCTCGTCGATCAACCAGATTTCCGAGCGCAATCTGGTCATCGCCAGCGCCGCTGAAGAGCAGGCGCAGGTGGCTCGGGAAGTGGACCGCAACATCGTCAACATTCGTGACCTGTCGTTGCAGTCTTCATCGGGGGCCAATCAGATCAGTGCGTCGAGCAATGAACTGTCGCGTTTGGCGGGGGAGTTGAATCAGGTGGTGACGCGCTTTCGTGTGTGAACGCAGATGTCAGCTGACCGCACATGACCTGTGGGAGCGAATTCATTCGCGAAAAATATGTCAGGCGATAGAGCTGTATCGACTGTACCGCCCTCTCGCGAATGAATTCGCTCCCACAGGGTATGGGCGTTCAGCCAGTCACATGGGCGTCATTCCCACGGGCTTGCTAAAAGGATTCACCTCATTCACTTGCCTGCACCCGGCCTTGGCTTGCATGATTCTCCCCGACTAATAATTCCTGGCGGGCCGAACCTGCCGAGCACAAGGTGACAAGGCAATGGATGACGTGAATCGCGATTTCAGCAGTTGGTTGCGCTCCCCTGGGCACAAGGCCTGGCTGGCGCAGGAGGGCAACCGGCTGCTGGCGTTTGCCAAGGCGGCGAAGCTGCCTCAAGGTTTTGGCAATCTGGATGATCACGGGCGCCTGCCCGCCAACGCGGTCGCCGAGACCATGAACACTGCGCGCATGACCCACAGTTTCGCCATGGCCCACATCAACGGCATCCCCGGTGTTGCCGAGCTGGTCGACCACGGCGTTGCGTCACTGGCAGGTCCCTTGCGCGATGCCGAGCACGGCGGCTGGTTCGCCAAACCCCTGGATCAGACCGACGGCTCACCTGCAAACACCGGCAAGGCCGCTTACCTGCACGCCTTCGTTGCTCTGGCCGCATCCTCTGCCGTGGTTGCCCAACGCCCCGGCGCCAAAGCCCTGCTCGAACAGGCAATTCAGGTCATCACCCAGCATTTCTGGAGCGAGGAAGAGGGCGCCATGCGTGAATCCTTCGCCCGTGACTGGAGCGACGAAGAACGCTATCGCGGGGCCAACAGCAATATGCACAGCACCGAAGCCTTCCTTGCGCTGGCCGATGTCACCGGCGATGCGCGCTGGCTGGACCGCGCGCTGCGCATCGTCGAGCGGGTCATTCATCAACACGCCGCGGCGAACAATCATCAGGTGATCGAGCACTTCACCCTGCGATGGCAGCCGGTTCCCGAGTACAACGCCGATAAACCGGATGACGGTTTCCGCCCCTACGGCACCACCCCCGGCCACGCCTTCGAGTGGGCGCGGCTGGTGCTGCATCTGGAGGCCGCGCGCCAGGCCGCCAAGCTGGAAACCCCGTCCTGGCTGCTGGAAGACGCCCGCCTGCTGTTCGAAAACGCCTGCCGCTACGGCTGGGACGTCGATGGCGCGCCGGGCATCGTCTACACCCTGGACTGGGAAAACCGCCCCGTCGTCCGGCATCGTTTGCACTGGACCCACGCCGAAGCGGCCGCAGCCTCGGCGGCCCTCTTGCAACGCACCGGCGAGCAGCAATACGAGACCTGGTATCGCACGTTCTGGGAATTCAACGAGTCGCTGTTCATCGATCGTGAACACGGCAGCTGGCGCCACGAGCTGAACCCGCAGAATCAGCCGAGCGCCGACATCTGGCCGGGGAAACCGGACCTCTATCACGCCTACCAGGCAACGCTGTTGCCGGTGCTGCCACTGGCGCAGAGCCTGGCCACGGCGCTGGAGCGTTTGCAGTGATCCGCGTCGGCGACTTCATCGAATCGATGGACACGTCCGCGCTGTCGCGCTGGGCATCGCTGACGCCGTGGGAACTGGTGACCCGCGCCCCCGAGATCGTGCGTGACGTGCTGGTCACGCTGGGTGACGACTACGAGATTCGCGGCGACATTGCCGTGCACGAGACCGCGGTGGTCGAGGAGGGTGCCGTGCTCAAGGGCCCGCTGATCCTGGGGCCGCACTGCTTCGTGGCCAGCGGCGCTTACTTGCGCGGTGGCTGCTGGGTGGGCGAGCGCTGTATCTTCGGGCCCGGCGCGGAGCTGAAAACCTCGTTCGTGTTCGACGGCAGCAAGCTGGCGCACTTCAATTTCGTCGGCGACTCTGTGCTCGGCGTCGGCGTGAATCTGGAAGCGGGCAGCATCGTCTGCAATTACCGCAATGAGCGTGACGACAAGGAAGTGCGCGTGCGCATCGACGGCCGCCTGCGTGCCACGGGCTGTGACAAGTTCGGCGCGCTGATCGGCGACCGCAGCCGCATCGGCGCGAACGCCGTGCTGGCGCCGGGGGCGTTGTTGGGGAAGGGGTCGATTATCAGGCGAGGTGAGGTGTTTGATGCGGAGGTTGTAAAGACCTGATGCGGTTCTAACGGCGAACGCTGTCCCCCAGTGGGAGCGAATTCATTCGCGAAAAATGGGTCAGGCGATAAAGGTGCATCGACTGTACCGTCCTCTCGCGAATGAATTCGCTCCCACAGAATCTCCCGCACAGGGGTGTGAAGCATTGGAGGTAGTAGGTCTCAGAACACTCAGCCCGTCACCTCGGAGCGATCACGCCAACCGCTGGGTCACGCGAATCACCTGACGGGCGATGTAGGCGCCGGTCACGATTACGCCGAACAGGCGCAAGGTCTGCATGGCCAGCACGAAGCCGACGTCCGAGTGGGTATCGATAGCGATGATCGCCATGGCATCTAGGCCGCCGGGGCTGGTGGCCAGGTACACGGAGAGGAAATCCTTGCCCATCATCTCGGCGATGACCCAGGCAGAGATCGCGCACAGCAGGATCAGCAGCAGAGCGCCGAAGATCATCGCCGGCAAGCGCCGCCAGACGTAGTTGATCGTCACCCGGTCGAAGCGCAGGCCGATGTAACTGCCGATGGCGCCGTAGGCAATTGCCAGCAGCCAGGTAGGCATGGTGATATGCAGCAGGCCGCTCAGTTGCAGCGCGCCACCGAGCAACAGGGGCACCAACAGGGCACCGGCTGGCAAGCGCGCGCCGAGGGTGACGCCGACTACGATCACCAGCAGGCTCAGGGCCAGGTTGAGCAGGTTGACCCCTTGCTGCAGAGCATCGACGCTGTGGGCATCGGTGCCGCCGACGTCCGCGCCGATCAGGCGGCTGACCAGCGCGCCCACCATCACCACGCAGACCACCCGCACGTATTGCATCGTCGCCACGACCCGCGAGTCCGCGCCGTAGTCCTCGGACATCGCCACCATCGCCGACGCCGCGCCCGGCGACGTCCCCCATGCCGCGGTGCTGCCCTGAATCCCGCCCCAGCGCGCCACACCGATGCCGACCACCGCGCTCAGCGCAACGGTCAGTAAAGTGGCGAACACCATCACGTGCCAGGAGTGCATGGCCGTGAGCAGCACGCCCATGGTCATCGAGTGGGCCACCAACACCCCAACCGCGCCCTGACCCAGGCGGAAGACATGCTTGTTCAAGCGAATCGAGACGCCCGACACGCCGAAGCCGATCGCGACCAGCATCGGTCCGAGGAACAGTGCGGCAGGAACATGAAAGTATTTGAAGAGCTGACCGGCGCTACCGGCCAGGACAACAAGCAACGACCATTGCACCAACGGGTGCAGGGTTTCGAGGGAAAACGAGGCGGGGCGCGACAACGAAGATCTCCAGAGCATGGGCGGTTTCCTGATGGAATGCGGTCCAATGGGAGAAATTATCGACAGCTGAATCGATCAAGTCTATTTTCTAATAATCATGAATTGATAACTTTGGTTGATATATGGACCTGCGTGACCTGACCTATTTCGAAACCATCGCCGAACTCGGCCACCTGGGGCGCGCCGCAGAAAAGCTCAACCGCAGCCAACCCGCGCTGACCAAGAGCATTCAGCGCCTCGAAGAGTCCTTCGGCACCAAGCTGTTTCAGCGCGACGGTCGGCGCATCAAGCTCACGCCTGTTGGCGAATTGCTGCAGGCGCGGGGCAAGGTTCTTCAGCAAAGCATCGCCCAGACCCAGCGCGAAGTACGGGATTTCGCCAGCGGTGCGGTGGGGGAGATTCGCCTCGGCTGCGCCTCGACCATGGCTGAATACCTGCTGCCCGAACTGACCAACGCGCTGCTCAAACGCGCCCCGGACATCATCCTGAAACTGGTAATCGGCCAGGACGACATGCTGCGCGAACAACTGCGCTCAGGGCACCTGGACATGATCATCTGCGCCCAGCGCAGCATCGAGGATGAATTTACGGCTTACCCGATTCTCACCGACGAAGCCGTGGTCATTGCCAGCCGCAACCACCCGATCTTCAAAGCGCCGTTTCAGATGAGCGACCTGTGCAACTACCGCTGGGTGCTCCCACCGCTGGGCGTGTCGTCGCGGATCTGGGTCGACGAAGCCTTCACCCGCCACAACCTGCCGCTGCCGGTGGTGCAGATCGAGGCCAACTCCATCTCCTTGCTGCCGCGCCTCATCGCCCAGACCAGCCTGCTCAGCTTCATTGCTCGCGAAACCCTGGAATACGGCAAGAACATGCAATATTTGCGGGAAGTGCCGCTGGAAAATACCACCATGACGCGCACCATCTACGTCATCCTCCGGCGCGAGGGCTACCTGTCACCTGCCGCCCACGCCATGGTGCAGATGCTGCGCGACGACGGCGGGTCATTTTTCAGCTGGGTGTGACAGCGCCGGATTCTGGAGTAGCCTTGAAGCGAATTTGATCGGTCGGGAGACATCGGCAATGCATGTACAGCCTCACATCAGCGTTAAACCCCACTATTTTCTGAGCGACGAAGACCAGCACTTCGGTGGCGACCAATCGCCCCTCAACGATGCCGACGCCGACGAAGACGCCGACCCCGGCGAGCTCGACCTGGCCGACCTGGGGCTGGATGAGTTTGCCGATTCGGACAAGCTGGATATCGGCTCGTCGACGTTGGGGTAGGGCGTTTTAGTGCGGAGTGAGCTGATATCGCTCACACGATTGACCCGCCTCTGTGACGACAGGGCATCGGACGTTGCAACTGCTGAGTGTATTGTTGAAAAGCTACCGCCATGAAGAGTCAAGCGAGGTGCCGGGCACCCGTTTGAGCAAGCGACGGGACGAACCCGCCATTGCCTGGGGGGCTGACGGAAGGGCTTGGAATCAAGGTCCAGACACTGTTGCCCTACCAAAACCGCCACTACGCAGCGAGCCGAAACGCAGCTTCATGCCGAAAAAACCAGACAGGTGGCAGACCCTGTCTCGTCGACCGAGCCGAAAAAAGCCTCACCTTGATCGCTGTCACCAAAGCCGCGGGGGCATCGCCGATGAGCGTATCGCGGGCGTTGCATCGTCCGGATCTGGTGAGCGATGACACCCGCGAAAAGGTGCGTGAGGCGGTGCTGGCCGCGGGCTCAACATCATGGAAGCGGAGGCCATCAATCCTGCTTCGGAATATCCAGCTCAACCTCCATGCGCTGGCCTTCCTGGAGGATGTGCTCGCGCATCAGTTCACTGGCGGTGGCGCTGTCCTTGTTGCGGATGGCGCGCACCAGCGCTTCGGTTTCTTTCAGGCGCGCGGCGAGGTGTTCCGGGGTGTTGCGCAGGGTGGGGGCGCATTGCTTCAGGGCCTGGCTGGTCTGCTGCACCATGCTGCTGAAAATCGGGTTCGAGGTTAGGGTGAACAGTTGTTCGTGAAAGGCGATGTAGGCATTGCTGCCCGATTCGCTGTCCTGGTCTTCCAGCGCTTCGCGCATGTCCATCAGGGTCAGGCGCAGTTCGGCGATTTCCTTCTGACTGATCGATTGCGCCAGCAGGCCGACGATGAAAGGCTCCAGGGTGTAACGCAGCTGCATGACATCCGCCAGCGTGGCGTCGGCGACTCCAGCAGAGGCTACCCCTGAACTGCTTTGAGGCAATGGCTCGTCCAGCACGACAACGCCCTTGCCCGGCATCGAACGCACCAGCCCAAGGGTTTCCAGCACGATGATCGCCTCGCGCAGGCTGGGCCGGCTGATGCCCATTTGCTCGGCGAGTTCGCGCTGCCCGGGCAGCATGTCGCCGGAGCGCCACTGCCCGCGGGTCAAGGCCTCGCGCAATTTTTCCACCACTGAGTTGACGACGGTCGAGGAGCTGATCATCAAGGCGTTCCTGGTTTGTCAGTGAGGTCGGGAAGGGCGCCGTGTCAGCGCCCGATGCCACGGCCTCAGAATTCCTGTTGGTGGACGGGAGTGGCGCTCTTCTTCGGTTGGAAGACAAAGCCCTGTTTACTGGCCAAGACGTTGTTGGCGCGTTTCACATCGATGTCGCGTTCCCAGCGGGCGATGGCGACGGTGGCCACGCAGTTGCCGATGAGGTTGGTCAGCGCCCGGCCGATGCCCATGAACCAGTCCACCGCCAGCACCAAGACCAGCCCGACCACCGGGATCGCCGGCACTGCCGTCAGCGTTGCCGCGAGGATAACCAGCGCCGAGCCGGGAATGCCATGGGCGCCTTTGGAGGTGATCAGCGACACCAGCAAAATCGTCAGCAGGTCAGTGAAGGCCAGCGGCGTGCCGGTGGCATTGGCGATGAAGACGATGGCCAACGTCAGGTAGATCGAGAAGCCGTCGAGGTTGAACGAGTAGCCGGTGGGGATCACCAGGCCGACGGTTGGGCTGCCGATGCCCATGTGCTCCAGCTTGCGCATCACCTGAGGCAGCACGGCGTCGGAGGAGGCAGTGCCGAGCACGATGAGCAATTCTTCGCGCAGGTATTTCAAGAACGGCAGGATCTTCAGCCCCGACGCCCGCATCACTCCGCCCAGAATCAGCAGCACGAAGGCCGAGCAGGTCAGGTAGAACAATGCCACCAGGCTGCCCAGATGCTGCAGCGACTGCACGCCATATTTGCTGGTGGTGAAGGCAATGGCGCCGAACACCCCGATCGGCGCCAGGCGCACGATCATGCCCATGATGCGAAAGATCACATGGCTCAGTTCGCTGATCAGCCGCGAGATACCGCTGGCCGATTCGCCCACCAGGTTCAGTGCGCTGCCGAACAGCACGGCAAACAGCAGCACCTGCAGGATGTTGTTGTCGGCGAAAGCGCCGATCACCGAAGTGGGGATCAAGTCCATGAGGAAGGTCGAGGCGCCGTGGATCTGCCTGGTGCGTTCGGTCAGGTCGCCCATGTCGGCCACCGACAGCTGATCCAGATGAATGTTGGCGCCGTTGCCCAGGCCCGTCCCATAAGCCACGATCAGGCCAATGACCAGCGCGATGGTGGTCAGCACTTCGAAATACAGCACGGATTTGAGGCCGATGCGGCCGACTTTTTTCAGATCGCCAGCGCCGGAAATGCCGCTGACAACCACGCAGAACACAATCACGCCGATGAGCATCTTGATCAGCTTGATAAAGCCGTCACCCAGTGGTTTGAGTTGTGAGGAGAATTCGGGGAGGGCCAGGCCGCAGACGATGCCGAGCATCAATCCAATGACAACCTGAAGGAAAATCGAACGGGAGCACCATTTGAGCATGATGAGGATCTCTAGTCGGTGTCCTGGCTGGGCGCAAGCCTCGTCGCCGGACTTAATTATTGTGGTCTTACCGGTCTGTCCAATGCCCGCGCAGTCTAGGCCTGAAAAGGGGGTGAAAACAAGGGAGCGGCTGAAGAAAGATCTTACCGGTCTGACCAGTGGCCACTATGAGCACGATCGGGGTAAGGCCTCATACCTCTGTGGAAGTGAGCTTGCTCACGAAGAGGCCGCTACAGACGCAACCTACTCGCAGGTTGGCAATGGCTTTCGTGAGCAGGCTCACTTCCACAGATGATGCGCAGTGGGTGAAATCAGGCTGGAGCGGTGATTACTGAGTGGTGGTCGCGCTGCGCCACTGCTTCGGGCTCAAGCCGAACCAGCGTTTGAACGCACGAGAGAAGGCGCTGGTTTCCGAGTAACCCAGCAGGGAGGCGAGTTGGGTGACGCTCAGGTGCTGTTGCTTGAGATGGGCCATGGCCGTTTCCTGACGGATCTGGTCTACCAGCTGCGTAAAGCTCAAGCCCAAGTCGCGCAGCTTGCGTTGCAGCGCCCATTCGGAGAGGCCCAGGTTGTGGGCGATTTCATCCAGCGCCGGTTCGCCCAAGTGCAGCGTGGCGAGGATGGTCTGGCGGGCGCGGTCCAGCAGGCTGGTTTCAGGGCTGCCGTTGTCGCCAAGCTGGCGAATGGCGTCCTTGATCAGCATCAGCAGGATCGGGTCGCTGCCGGGCATGACCTTGTCGATCACGTCGCGCTTGGGAATCAGCAGGGAGTTGCAGCCCTGAGTGAACTGTACATCGGCATGGAAGACGTCGCGGTGTTCGTGCCAGTCCTCAGGCCGTCCATGCTCGAAGGCCACCTGACGCGGCGCCCAGTCCGACCCCAGCACATGACGCAGCAGATTCAGCGCCATGCCCATGGTCAATTCGGCGTCCTGACGGCGTTCATTGATCGCGCCGTGACGCACTTGGTAGTCGAAGCGGTAACACTCGCCCTGGTCCACCAGTTCGATCAGCGTGCTGTGCTGATGAAACGGGAAGGCCTCGGAGAAATTGATCAGTGCATCTTCCAGGGTCGGTGAGCACAGGCCGATGTAGCCCAGTAGCCCCAGGGCCTTGGGCTGGAATTGCTGGCCATAGCGCAGGCCGAAATTGTCGCAACCGGTTTGCCGCGCCGCTTCTTCCAGCACTTTGCAGTAGTTGGTCAGCGGCAGGCTGAGGGTGGGGTGCAGCAGCTGTTCGGGGTCGATGCCGGAGCGGCCGAACACCCGGTCCAGATCCCCGCCGTGCTGCACGATGAAGCCGTCCAGACCATTGGCGGCAGCCGACAACACGCCGCGATTGCTAGCGGCGCTGGGGTTGGACGCGGCGCTGGGGATGAGGGTCTGGAACATTGAGTTGAACGTCTTCAGCGTATGTATGAATTTCATTCAAGCAAATGTCATACCTTGTTATGTGTGGCCGACGCATTGTAGGAGCTCGCTTGCCCGCGATAGCGTTGTGTCAGACGCCTCATTGGGACGCTGATCAATGCAATCGCGGGCAAGCGCGCGCCTACAGGTAATTGCGCTTCTTCTGAGTATTGCTACCCAACCACCCATTGCTGTGTAGTCGGGTGTCACACTGCCCTGATCAATCATGACCCGCAATCAGGCACAGCCCCGCCATCGTGCGCCGGGATGATGCATCCCGCGCAACAGTCCAAAAAACTTGACCGCACACGACAACCCACGCCCTGCAGGGTCAAGCCTTGTCCGTCATCCTGTGGCTATGCTCGACCTCAGGCAAATACCGTCGCTTGGCTACCGGGGTGCACACTCATGACTGTTTCAACACTTAAACCCACATTGGGAACCCTGCATTTGTGGGGGCTGGCCGTCGGGCTGGTGATTTCCGGCGAATACTTCGGCTGGAGTTACGGCTGGGGCACGGCAGGCACGTTAGGCTTTCTGGTCACCACGCTGATGGTGGCAGTGATGTACACCTGCTTTATCTTCAGCTTCACCGAACTGACCACTGCCATCCCCAACGCGGGCGGCCCGTTCGCCTACAGCCTGCGCGCCTTTGGTGTGACCGGCGGGATGATCGCGGGCTTGGCGACGCTGATCGAATTCGTCTTCGCGCCGCCGGCCATTGCCATGGCCATCGGGGCCTACCTGAACGTGCAGTACCCGTCCCTGGACCCGCGTGTGGCGGCCATCGGCGCGTACATCGTGTTCATGACCCTGAACATTCTCGGCGTCAGCATCGCTGCCACCTTCGAGCTGGTGGTGACCGTGCTGGCCGTCGCCGAATTGCTGGTGTTCATGGGCGTGGTAGCGCCGGGCTTCAGCTTCAGCAATTTCGTGCTGGGCGGCTGGGCCGGTTCCGACACCTTCAGCCTGCCGGCTATCAGCGGCATCTTCGCGGCGATCCCGTTCGCCATCTGGTTCTTCCTCGCCATTGAAGGCGCGGCCATGGCCGCCGAAGAAGCCAAGGACCCGAAACGCACCATCCCTCGCGCGTATGTGGCAGGCATCCTCACCCTGGTTGTGTTGGCCATCGGCGTGATGATCTTCGCGGGCGGCGTTGGCGATTGGCGCACCCTGTCGAACATCAACGACCCGCTGCCACAGGCCATGAAGGCAGTGGTGGGCAACAACTCCAACTGGATGCACATGCTGGTGTGGATCGGCCTGTTCGGTCTGGTGGCGAGCTTCCACGGGATCATTCTGGGTTACTCCCGTCAGTTCTTCGCCCTGGCCCGCGCGGGTTTCCTGCCGCCAAGCCTGGCCAAACTGTCGCGTTTCCAGACCCCTCATCGCGCTATCCTCGCTGGCGGCGTCGTGGGGATTCTGGCGATCCTCAGCGACGGCCTGGTCAACCTGCAAGGCATGTCCCTGACGGCAGCGATGATCACCATGTCGGTGTTTGGCGCTATCGTGATGTACATCGTCAGCATGCTCAGCCTGTTCAAGCTGCGTCGCAGCGAGCCGAACCTCGAACGCACCTTCCGTGCGCCGGGCTACCCGATCGTACCGGGCATCGCGTTGGTGTTGGCAGTGGTCTGTCTGGTGGCGATGGTGTGGTTCAATCTGGTCATCTGCGGCATCTTCATCTGCCTGATGGCGCTGGGCGCGCTGTTCTGCAAAGTGGTGCGCGGTCGTGGCGCGGTTGTTGCAGTTGCCGGTTAAGGTTCTGGAATAAAGGAGGAGGCAGGCGATGAGCTTTTCCCACAGCATTGGCGGCATGGTCTGGCGTTTCGACAGCCTGCGCGAGCTCATGGCCAAGGCCAGTCCTGCCCGTTCCGGGGATTATCTGGCCGAAGTCGCCGCCAGCAGTGACGCCGAGCGGGCAGCGGCGCAAATGGCCCTGGCGGACGTGCCGCTCAAGCGCTTTCTCAACGAAGCGCTGATCCCATACGAGCAGGATGAGGTCACCCGTCTGATCATGGACAGCCACGATCAGGCGGCCTTCGCGCCGGTCAGTCATTTGACGGTCGGCGGCTTTCGTGACTGGCTGTTGGGCTTTGATGTCACCGAGGCCAGCCTCAAGGCGCTGGCCCCGGGGCTGACGCCGGAAATGGCCGCAGCGGTATCGAAGATCATGCGCGTGCAGGATCTGGTGCTGGTGTCGCAGAAGATCCGCGTCGTCACCCGTTTTCGCAACACCGTGGGCCTGCGCGGGCGGATGTCCACCCGCCTGCAGCCCAACCATCCGACCGATGACCCGGCAGGCATTGCCGCCAGCGTCCTCGATGGCCTGCTGTACGGCAACGGCGATGCCATGATCGGCATCAACCCGGCCACCGACAGCATCAGCGCCATCAGCGAGCTGCTAAAGATGCTCGACGGCGTGATCCGTCACTACGAGATTCCTACCCAGTCCTGCGTGCTGACACACGTCACCTCCTCGGTCGCAGCGATTGAAAAGGGCGTGCCGCTGGACCTGGTGTTTCAGTCCATTGCAGGCACCGAAGCGGCCAACAGCAGCTTCGGCATCAGCCTGGACATCCTGCGCGAAGGCTACGAAGCGGGCCTGAGCCTCAAGCGCGGGACGTTGGGCAATAACCTGATGTATTTCGAGACCGGGCAGGGCAGTGCGCTGTCGGCCAACGCCAACCATGGCGTCGACCAGCAGACCTGCGAAACCCGCGCCTACGCTGTGGCGCGGCACTTCAATCCGTTTCTGGTCAACACCGTGGTCGGCTTCATCGGCCCAGAATACCTGTACAACGGCAAGCAGATCATCCGCGCAGGGCTGGAAGATCATTTCTGCGGCAAGCTGCTGGGCGTGCCCATGGGCTGCGACATCTGTTACACCAACCACGCCGAAGCCGATCAGGACGACATGGACATGCTGTTGACCCTGCTCGGTGTCGCCGGGATCAACTTCATCATGGGCATCCCCGGTTCCGACGACGTGATGCTGAACTACCAGACCACTTCGTTCCACGACGCCTTGTATGCGCGCCAAACCCTCGGCCTGCGCCCGGCGCCGGAGTTCGAAGCGTGGCTCACGCGCATGGACATCCTGCGTCAGGATGACGGCGGCGTTCGCCTGGGGCAGGGTGTGCCGCCGCTGTTTCGCAAGGCATTGGCGCAATTGAACTAGCCGTGAAAGAAGAAGGATTGGCCATGAGTGATGACCACAGCAACTCGCCGGCCCAGGCCGATGCCTGGCGTCAGCTGCGCTCGCTGACCTCGGCGCGCATCGCCCTGGGGCATGCCGGCACCAGCCTGCCGACCGCCGCGCAACTGGACTTCCAGTTCGCCCACGCGCAAGCCCGGGATGCGGTGCACCTGCCGTTCGATCACGCCGCTTTGAGCGAGCAGCTGCAGGCCCGCCAGCGCGAAACCCTGACCGTTCACAGCTCGGCGCCCGATCGCAATATCTACCTGCAACGGCCAGATCTGGGGCGGCGGTTGTCGGTAGATTCGGTGGAGCAATTGCGCACCTACGCTGCGAGTCATCCCGAAGGCTTTGATCTCGCGGTCGTCGTCGCCGATGGGCTTTCTTCGCTGGCAGTGCAACGGCACAGCCCGGCGATGCTGGCGCGCATTGACGAGATGGCGGCGCAGGAAGGTTGGAGCCTGGCGCCGGTGGTGCTGGTGGAACAGGGGCGCGTGGCGGTGGCCGATGAGGTCGCCGAACTGCTCCAGGCGCGGATGGTGGTGATCCTCATCGGCGAACGTCCCGGCCTTAGCTCGCCGGACAGCTTGGGCCTGTATTTCACCTATGCACCGCGCGTCGGCCTGAACGATGCCGCACGCAACTGCATCTCCAATGTGCGCCTGGAGGGCATGAGCTACGCCCTGGCCGCGCACAAGCTGCTCTACCTGATGCGCGAGGCCTGGCGCCGGCAGTTGTCCGGGGTCAAGCTCAAGGACGAAGCCCAGGTGCCGGTTCTGGAAGCGGGAGAGGGCGAGCGTCCGGGGAATTTCTTGATCGGCGGTTAGCGTCGATGCACAGAGCATGGGCACACCACAAAATCTGTGGGAGCAGTCGCAGGTTACGACGGCCGCGAAGGCGGTGTGTCAGACAATGCATTTGCAGATGACCCCCCCGCTTTCGCGGCAGTCGCACAGCTCCCGCAGCGCCTACAGGTACAGCGTCTGGCGCGGTCAGCGCTGCAGTACCAGTATCCGCGACAACAGTTCATCGCGATCCACATAGCACCCCTGAAAATGCCGCGCGCCACTGGTTGGGTCGAAAGCGTCGCGGGCGTGCAGGGTGCGGCGGTTGTCGAAGCACCACAGCTGGCCGGCTTCCAGACGCTGGCAGAGCTGAAAGCGCTTCTGGCGGCTCATCTCGATGAAGCGGCGATAGGCGCGGTAGTAGGGCTGCATGAGCTCAGGCTCGATGCTGAACGGCCCGCGCAGGAAGTTCGCCATGCGGATTTCCGCCACCTCCCCCACGGCATCCAGGGCGATCACCGGCGCCAGGCAGCGGTAGTCGCTGCGTCGATCCTTGTTGCGAAACTCCACGGCCACCTCACACAGCAACCGATACGCCTGCGGGTCCTCCTGGCGCAGGGTTTCGGCCACGGCGAAGCCATCGACAAAGCGACTCTCGCCCCCTTGCGCGTCATTGACCAGGCAATGCAGAAACTGCAAGCCGGGCTGCAACTCACGGGTCGGCAAATCGGTGTGCAACGGCAGGTTGAAGGCGGTGTAGGCGTTGCTGTCGGCGTCGGCCTTGGACTGCACGTTGAACAGCACGCCAAAGTTGCTCTCGCGAATGAAGGCAATGCGCTGCGCCAGCAGGGTCAGCGAGCCGCGCTCCGTGGGCACGCCTTGCACTTGGGTCAGGCCGATATCACGCACGGCCAGCAGCCAGTGGAGCAGGGCGTCTTCGTCTTCCATCACCGCTGCGTACTGGAAAACCGGCAGCTCCATGCCCTGGACCCAGCGCTGCTTGCGTGGCTTTTTGGCCTGTTGCTCGGCGCGAGAGGCGTCATCATAGGCATGGACGCGCAGCCAACCGGGGTCGAAACGGCTTTCGTGGCCGTCCTGCCAGATGACGTGCAGCGCACCGTGTTCATCGATGTTGGCACTGAGGGCGTAAAGATCACCAGGCACGTCGGCAATCTCGAACACCTGCTCGCGGGTGACGTCGTAGACGCACAGAGGGCAGGGGCAGTTGTCCCGTAGCCACAAGTGATGAAAGGGGCTGCGGCGTTGGTCGGACCAGGTGACCTCGACCCGATCGGGGGCCAGTTGCACGCTGAGCAAAGGGCTGATCAGCGGGTAGGTGCGGTAGTCGGCGATGGCGTTCACGGGCAATGCTCCTTGGGCGTGAGGCGGTGGTCATTCAGAGAGGGAGAGACATTCGGCAGCAGCAGGCGCAGGGGCGAGAATCACCCGCACCGAGCAGGCGGTGCCGAACAGGATCAGGGCCAGGCCGAAGGCTTCGGCGGTGCTCGGCAGGCGGCCATGAAAGGCCAGCCCGAGCGCCGTGGCGAAGAACGATTCCAGCGCGATCAACTGCCCTGACAGCACCATCGGCAGGCGCCGCGAGGCGAGGTTCCAGGCCCAGGCGCCGATGACCGACGAGAGCAGGGCGATCAGCAGCGCCCAGCCATACAGGTTCAGCGCATCCGGGGTGGTCATGCCTGAAACCGGCAGGCGCAGCAGTTGTGTGGCCCAGGCCAGCGGCGTCAGCATCAGCGCAGCGAGGCCCGCGCCGATCATCATCAGGCAGGTCCAGGCAATCGTCGCGCTGGCGTGCAGGTGTTCCATCGCCGCCTGATTGACCACGCTGAACGACAGCCACAACAGCACCGCGCCGAGCGAAAACGCAAGGCCCAGCCACAGCACCTTACTGCCGGAGGTGGGCGCCTGGAGTAACTCAAGGTTGATCAACACCAACCCCAGGCACAGCACGCTGATGGGTATCGCCAGCTGGCCCCAACGCAGCGAGCGTTGTTGCGCATTGCCGAGCAAGGCCTGAAGCACCGGCACCGCGCCGATGAAAGCGGCGATCAGCAACGGCCCGCCGTAGATCACGCCCCCGGCGATGCAACTGCTGTAGGCCAGATACCCCAGCACGCCCAGGCCCATGCCGGTCAGCCATTGCCGGGGCCGCAAGCCGCGCAGCTGGCTGCGATAGAACGGCAGCAGCAAGGCGCCCAGCACGCCGGCCATCATGAAACGCACCAGCATGAAATCCTCAATGCTGTAGCCGTGCAGCACGTATGGGGCGATGAAGTTGCAGGCCCAGCTGAGTGTCGCCAGAACCGCAAATGCCACACCTTGCACGATGACGGAACGGGGTGAGGTCATGGTGATTCTCGTTTGGACATGTGTGGGATGTCGGCTGCCTCACCTGTGGGAGCCAATTCATTCGCGAGATGGCCGTGCAGTCGATAAAGATGTCTTGGCTGTACGGGCCCCTCGCGAATGACTTCGCTCCCACGGGGACAAGGTGTGTGGCTGGCCTGTGTGTGTGGCGCCATCTTGCCGATCCCCCCGGCTGTGCTACAAATGATGTTTCCGTCACGATGCATTACCCAAAATTATGAATAAGCTCGGCAAATCCCTTCCGCCACTGGCCAGCCTGTTGCCCTTCGAGGCAGCGGCGCGGCTGCTCAGTTTTTCCCGCGCGGCCGAGGAGCTGAACCTGACCCAGGCAGCGGTGAGTCGACAGATTCGCGCGTTGGAAGAGGACCTCGGCATCGCCCTGTTTCAGCGCCGTAACAGGGCGGTGTTTCTGACCGACGCCGGGCGCGAGTTAAACCTTACGCTGGGTAATGCATTGCGCGACGTTGCCAGCACGGCTGATCGCCTGCGCGGCGTCGCGGGCAAGAACGAAGTGGTGTTGTTGTGTCAGCCCTGCGAAGCGTTTCACTGGCTGATGCCAAGGCTCTCGGACTTCCATCAGCAGTACCCGGAAATCGAACTGAAGATGGTCACGTGGGCCAACCCGCTGACAGATTTTCAGGGCTATTTCGACGTGGCAATGCAAAGCAGCAATCGCGACCACGGCCTGCATCCGCTGTTGTTCACGGCGCCTGATGAGGTGTTTGCGGTGTGCAGTCCGGGCTATCTGAACAAACACCTCAAAGGTCGCGCCTTGCCGATCGCGCTGGATGAACTGCACAACCACACCCTGTTGCACCACGACGCCCAACCCGCCTATCAGCTCGAATGGGACACCTGGCTGGCGACCTTCGGTCATGAGCTGCCACGCAAGGCGCGGGGGCTTTCGTTCGACAGCTATTCGCTGATGCTGCACGCCGCCGTCGAGGGGCATGGCCTGGCCATGGGCTGGCGCCGCACCTCGCAACGCATGCTCGACAGCGGCGTGCTGGTCGCGCCTTTCAGCCAGAGCGTTCACCTGAGCGAGGCGCTGTCGGTGTATCGCCGCCATGGACAGGCGCGCCGGGAAGAGGCGAACCTGTTGGTGCAATGGCTGCGAGCCGAATTGCTGCAACGGGCCGATGAATAGCCGCCGTTTTTGGATGAGGGAGATGAGCATGTCCAACGATGAACATCGGCCAGCGACGGTCGAGCATTTTCTGCGTGAGTGCTGGCAGGCCGCCGGAGGCGATGCGCAGTTTCTGACGCAGTTGCGGGTGATCGGCGAGGGCGCATTGCCGTCCTGTTTTGCGGTGTCGGATCTGGCCACCGCTGCCATGGGCGCGGCCCATCTGGCCATTGCTGAACTGCTACATCACGCCTCTGGTATCACGCCTGAGGTTGTGGTGAATCGGCGTCTGGCGTCGCTGTGGTTCGGCACTTCGTTGCGCCCGCAAGGCTGGTCACTGCCCGCGCAATGGGACGCCGTGGCCGGGGACTATCGCGCCGCAGATGGCTGGATCCGGCTGCACACCAACGCGCCCCATCATCGCCAGGCCGCGCTGGCGGTGCTCGGTACGCCGGCTGATCGCGAGGCGGTGAGCAAGGCTGTTGCGACGTGGCAGGCCAGCGCGCTGGAGCGCGCCATTGTCGAACGTCAGGGCTGCGCGGCGGCCATGCGAACGACCCAGGCCTGGGCCGCTCACCCTCAGGGCCTGAGTGTGGCCAGTGAGCGCTTGTTGCAGTGGACGGGGGCAGCGTCGGTCGACAGGGCCGCTTGGCCGTTGCCGCGGGAGCGTCCTTTGCAGGGCGTGCGGGTGCTCGATCTGACTCGCATTCTCGCCGGGCCTGTGGCGACGCGTTTGCTTGCCGGCTTCGGCGCGCAGGTGCTGCGCATCGACCCCTACGGCTGGGAAGAGCCGGGTACGGTGCCGGACGTGGTGCTCGGCAAGCGCTGCGCCCGCCTGAACCTGAGGGATGCGACCGATCGCGCGGTGCTCGAACAGCTATTGAGTGAAGCGGATGTGCTGGTGCATGGCTATCGCGCCGATGCCCTGGCCAGGCTTGGGCTTGATGCGCAACGCCGACGTGAGCTCAATCCCGGGCTGGTGGATATTTCGCTCAACGCCTATGGCTGGACGGGGGCGTGGCGCGAGCGGCGGGGCTTCGACAGTCTGGTGCAGATGAGCAGCGGTATCGCGGACGCCGGGATGCGTGCGGCAGGCGCAGACAAACCGGTGCCATTGCCGGTTCAGGCGCTGGACCATGCCACCGGTTACCTGCTGGCTACAGCGGCGATTCGCGGTCTGACGCAACGCCGCGCGAAGGGTGAGGGCTGTCAGGTGCAGGCCTCGTTGGCGCGCACCGCGAAGCTGTTGATTGACGCACCTGTCGAGGCGCAGCCGCCGATTGCCCCTGCCGAGGGCGATGACTTTACGGCCCACATCGAACACACCGCCTGGGGCCCTGCGCTGCGCCTCAAGCCCCCTGCGCAGGTCGAGGGCTCGCCCGTGCGATGGGCGCTGCCAAGCTGTGCGCTGGGTTGCGCCCAGGCCACGTGGCTGTAAACGGCGGATCAGCCCCCGGCGAGCATCAGGTCCAGGTTCTGCACCGCCGCTCCCGCTGCACCCTTGCCCAGGTTGTCGAAAACCGCCGCGAGCATCACATGCCCGGCGTTTTCGAAGACCATCAAACGCAATGTGTCGGTGTCGTTCAGCACCCGTGGGTCCAGGCCAGTCAGGGCTTTTGACTCCTCCATCGACATCACCTCGACGAACCCGCTGCCTGCGTAGTGCTGCGCAAGGCAGGCGTGCAGTGTTGCGCCGCTCACACCTTCAGGCAGCAGGCGCAGTTGCAGGGCGATGGTCAGAACGATGCCCTGACGAAACGAGCCATAAGCCGGAATGAACACAGGCCGCTCGGACAGCCCGCTGTACTGCTGAATTTCCGCTACGTGCTTGTGCGCCAGGCCCAGGCCGTAGACCTGAAACGGCGTGGCGTTGCCAGCGTCCGGACCTTCGAATTCATCGACCCCCGCACGGCCTTTGCCCGAGTAGCCGGACACCGCGTTGATAGTGATCGGGTAGTCGCGGGGCACCCACCCCGCATCGAGCAACGGCCGTAACAGGCCCACCGCGCCAGTCGGGTAGCAGCCTGGGTTGCTGACCCGTCTGGCGCTGGCAATCGCCCGTTGCTGAGCGTCGCTCATCTGGGCAAGGCCGTAGACCCACTCGGCATCGGTACGGTGCGCGGAACTGGCGTCGATCACCCGCACGTTCGGGTTTTCGATGCTGGCGGCGGCAGCGCGGGCGGCGTCGTCCGGCAGGCAGAGAATGGCGATGTCACACGCATTGATTGCCGCTGCACGGCTCTGTGCGTTCTTGCGTTGTTCGGCAGGCAGTGTGACCAGGGTGAGGTCCGTGCGGCCTTGCAGCCGTTGATGAATCTGCAGGCCGGTGGTGCCCTGGTCGCCATCGATGAAAACCACTGGAAGGGTCATGTTTGGATGCTCGTTTGAAAGTTCGGTGGCGAGCATCTTCGAGCAGTGCGTAAGATAGGAAAAGTTGAATTTTATGATCTTCAAATTCAGCTTTACTGAATGAATAAAAAGGGGCGACGATGCGTGAAATCAGCCTGGACCGCCTGCGCACGCTGGTGGCGATTGCCGACCATGGTTCATTCGCCGAAGCGGCGCGGCTGCTGAATCTGGCGCCGCCAACGGTCAGCCTGCACATCGCCGACCTCGAAGAACGCATCGGCGGCGCACTGCTGTCGCGTACCCGTGGCAGCGTGCAGCCCACGGCCATTGGCGAAACCCTCATAGAACGCGCCAGACGCCTGCTGGCCGACGCCGAACGGGCGCTCGAAGACGTCGAGCGTCAGGTACTGGGGCTGGAGGGGCGGGTGCGACTGGGGGCGTCGACTGGCGTCATCGCGCAGCTGATTCCGCAAGCGCTGGAAACCCTGAGCCACGCCCACGCCGGCATTGACGTGCAGGTCGCGGTGCTGACCTCTCAGCAGACGTTGCAGAAGCTGGCCGACGGCAGCCTCGACATCGGCGTGATCGCCTTGCCGCAGACGCCGGTCAAGGGCTTGCAGATCCAGCCCTGGCGGCGCGACCCGGTGATGGCGTTCCTGCCGGCGCGCTGGACCTGCCCCGAGGTGATCACGCCGTCGTGGCTGGCCCGGCAAGCGTTGATCCTCAACGACAGCACCACGCGGCTGTCCCGCCAGGTGGGCGAGTGGTTCGCCAGCGAAGGGCCGCAACCGACGCCGCGGATCCAGCTCAACTACAACGATGCGATCAAAAGCCTGGTGGCGGCAGGGTATGGGGCGACGTTGTTGCCCCACGAGGCATCGACGCCGCTGCCGGAAAACCGCATTGTCATGCGCCCGTTGCAGCCGCCGTTGTGGCGGGAACTGGGCATCGCCCATCGTGCCGGGGAAGTCGAGCGTTCGACCCGGCATGTGCTGGACGTGTTGTGGGGGTTGGAAGCGTTGTAGCGCGAGGGGGAGGTTGCGGGAACGGTGGTGGGCGCCGTGGCTCACTGCTGAACACGCGGCGCGCTCTGCGAGCACGTCACGCGAGTGTGTTCAAGGATCAGAGACAAACCGGGGATGCGTTTCGATCTGCATGGCAAAACACTGCTTTAATGAGGGTTCCTTTCCATGGCGTCGAACCGCTGTTGGGGTGCGATGGCCAGCCGACAATCGTTGAGGATGCGCACAGATGACCCGTCTCACCGCCAAGGATTTCTCCCCTGAGTTACTTGAGCTGTATGACTACTACGTTCACGGCCGGATCAACCGCCGGGAATTCCTCGACCGAGCCGCTGTGTTCGCTTTGGGTGGTCTCACGGCCACTGCGATTCTGGCGTCCCTGAGCCCCGATTACGCCTTGGCCGAGCAGGTCGAATTCACCGATCCGGACATCGCCGCCGAATACATTTCCTATCCTTCGCCCAAGGGCAATGGTCAGGTGCGCGGCTATCTGGTGCGTCCTGCCAAGGCCTCGGGCAAGGTGCCCGCCGTCCTGGTGGTGCACGAGAACCGCGGCCTCAATCCTTACATCGAAGACGTTGCCCGGCGAGTTGCGAAAGCCGGCTTTGTGGCCCTGGCGCCCGATGGCCTGTCGTCGGTGGGCGGCTATCCGGGCAATGACGACAAGGGCCGCGAGCTGCAGCAGAAGGTCGATCCGGAAAAGCTCATGAACGATTTCTTCGCCGCGATTGAATGGTTGATGGCCCATCACGCCAGCACGGGCAAGGTGGGCATCACCGGTTTCTGTTATGGCGGGGGCGTGGCCAACGCGGCCGCCGTGGCCTATCCGGAGCTGGCGGCGGCCGTGCCGTTTTACGGTCGGCAACCCAAGGCCGAGGAGGTAAGCCGGATCAAGGCGCCGCTGTTGCTGCATTACGCTGAACTGGACAAGCCGATCACCGATGGCTGGCCGGCTTACGAGCAGGCGCTGAAAGCCGCTGGCAAGACCTATGAGGCGCATATCTACAAAGGCGCGAATCACGGCTTCCATAACGACTCCACACCGCGTTACGACGAAGCGGCGGCGAAGTTGGCGTGGGATCGCACCATTGCCTGGTTCAACAAGTACCTGGTCTAAGTACGGCGGCAAAAAGAGTTGGGCAATTGAACAATGTTCAACGATGAGGATGTATACCGTTATGCGCTGCCACTAACATGGCGTCAATAAGTTGGACCGGTCATCAGTTGCGGATCCAACTCTGGATCCTTTTTATTTAAACGCTGCTACAGTAAAGCTATAACTATCCCCGCCGTCGTAGAGCGGGCGGGGACGTCATTAAACCATGAAAAGTTCAACCCTTCACACTCAAGTGCGGACTGATGCACACTCCTTGCTGTTCTAAGGCCCCTGCTGCAAGGCTCTGGCGCAACGCCAAACCCTTCATTGACTGCGTTGTTTAGCAAAAGTTTATAAAATTTATAATGCGTTAAATTCGTTATAAAACCTTTTGCAAAGTGTTTTTTATCTGCTAATAATCTGTCCTGTTTCGGGCACTAAGGACTGCACCAGTCTCACAATGAAGTGAACATCGAATCGACTCTCCGATTGTTACCCGTCCGTCCATTACTAAAACTTTCGAGCGACGTGAGCCCTTCGGTTCAACGTACGCTGCCGTGCGGCGCATGCAAATGCGTGGGAGGAATATGAATGGCTCGCGCTCATCCACAGCTTAAAGTTCTGTCGATTTTCGGTACTCGCCCGGAAGCCATCAAGATGGCGCCGCTGGTCAAGGCCCTTGCTGCCGAACCCGGCATTGACTCGCAGATCTGCATTACCGGCCAGCACCAGAGCATGCTGCAACAGGTGTTGGACATGTTCGAACTCAAGGCCGATTACACACTGGACGTCATGACCCCCGGCCAGACCCTCAACACTCTGACTGCCGCGTTGTACGCCGCGATCGATCCGGTGCTGGAACAGGCGCAGCCTGACAAGGTGCTGGTTCATGGCGACACCACCTCGGCCATGGTCGCGGCGATGTCGGCGTTCCATCGGCGTATCCCTGTGGCCCACATCGAAGCGGGGCTGCGTACAGGTGACATCCATCAGCCGTGGCCCGAGGAAATGAACCGGCGCAGCATCGACCTGATCGCCGATCACCTGTTTACGCCCACGGCCGAGTCGCGCCGCAACGTACTTGGCGAGCGCCTGCAAGGCACCTCGTTCGTCACCGGCAACACCGTGATCGATGCACTGAAGATGACCGCCGAGCGCATCGACCAAAACCGTCAGTTGCGTGTGGCGCTCGATCGCCAGTTCAACTTCCTCGATCTCAAGCGCAAATTGCTGTTGGTGACCGGCCATCGCCGGGAGAACTTCGGAGAAGGTTTTCTCGACATCTGCAAGGCGTTGCGCACACTGGCCAGGCGCAACGACATCCAGATTGTCTACCCGGTGCACCTGAACCCCAATGTGCTGGGGCCGGTCACCGAGCACCTGGGCGATCTGCCCAATGTGCACCTGATCAAACCGCTGGATTACCTGTCTTTCGTGCGCCTCATGCAATTGGCCCACGTGGTGCTGACCGATTCGGGCGGCGTGCAGGAAGAAGCGCCCTCGCTGGGCAAGCCGGTGCTGGTGATGCGTGACGTCACCGAGCGTCCGGAGGCCGTGGCGGCGGGCACTGTGCGCCTGGTCGGCACCGACCCGGATACCATCGTGCGCGGCGTGTGTGCGCTGTTCGATGACGAGCAGCTGTGGCGCATGGCCTCGCAATCGGCCAACCCCTATGGCGACGGCAAGGCGTGTTCGCGCATCGTCGACGCATTGATGGGGCGGCCGGTCGACGAGTTTGTGGTCCAGGCGCCTGTCCGGCGCAGCGAACCGACCGAGGTGCATCGCCCGGCTGCCTCGCTGCGCTCGGTGTCCAGTCTGCATTAGCGCCGACGCCGATCACCTGGCCTGCCATTGCGATGGCAGGCCTGCCCGATATCCCCGTGGGGGCGGATTGGTACGCGAAGAAGCCTTGCTGGCCCTACCTGCCAGCGTCTGCGTTCGCTGGTCTGCCACGCACTATTTGCTTTGACCGAGATCTGCCTGAATGAAGTCTTCCGTTACCGTTCCCTCGGCGGCGTTGCACGCCCTTGCCTGCGGCATGAGCTTGCTGGCCGTCGCCCCCGCGTTTGCCGCTGAAAGCCCATTGAGCCAGGCGATCAGTCGCCTGAACGCCGACACCCGTCAGCAGCGTGTCATCGCGCTGCAGGACCTGGGCATCGACCGCCCCATCATTCTCAATGCCACCGACGCGCGCCGTGAGCTTTATCTGCCGGTGCCGGCGGACGTGCCGCTGACCGATGCCACGCTGCATTTCGATGCCAGCTATCTGAATGGCGAATCCGGTCGCAACACGCTGTTGCTGTCGCTGGACGGCTACCCGGTTCGCGCCTTGGGCCTGAACGAGGGCGAGGGTGATGCCAGCGCCAAGCTTGGTGTCGACAAATCCCCCCGCGACAGCGGCTCGGTGCGATTGGGCGTGGCGTGGTCGTCGATTATCTCCCGGGTGCAGTGCGAAGACGAACGCGCCATCGGCAACGTGCTGCGCATCGATCCCCACAGCCGCCTGAGCTACAGCTTCGACGCCAGCCAATTGCAGGATGTGGGGGCGGCATGGAATGCGTTGCCCGGCAAACCGGGCATTCTGGTAGCGCCGGGGTCGCTGTCCAGTGCCAGCTACGACGCTGCGTGGCGGCTGGGCGTGGCACTTGAGCGCATCGGTAAACAGGCGCGCATCGTGTCGTTTCCGCAGGTCAAGGACAGCATCGACCTGAGCGGCGTGAGCATTCCGGCCGAGCTCAAACAGATTCCGGCCTTCGCCAGCCTCGACGGCAAGGGCCTGCACACCCTTGACGACGCAGCGCAGATTGGCGCTTTGCTGATGCTCGGTCAAACCCCGGCGTTCAATGCCGATCTGGCGGTCAGTGACCCGCAACTGCTCAAGGCGATCAACGAGTCGCTGGACGCCCTTCAGGCTCAGGTGCAGCGTCTCGATGCCTCGGCAGGCGGCGCGTTCAATCAGTGGCGCGAGCGTCACGTCAACGGCGCACTGGCGACATCAGGCGGCGACAATGTGCGTCTGGCCCTGCTCGGCGCGCACCCGTTGCTGATGATCAATCAGGACGCTGCCGGCAAAGCCATCGGTCTGTTCAGCTCAGCGTGGAACAAGCTCGCCCGCGCCCGTCAGCTGAACGTTGGCGAGGAGGCGAACATGCCGCTCAGCGATGACGGCCGCGTGGCGCTGACGCGTCTGGGCGGCAAGCCCGGCAGCGTCGACGTGCTGGCCAAGACCGACTGGAGCGCGAGCTTCCCGCTGGGCACCGTAGCCTACGACGGGCGTGTGCCGGTCAGTGCCGCGGTGGATGTCGCGGCCGCACCGGGGGCTTCCGGCACGCCACCGATTGCCAGCCTGTTCCTCAACGATTACCTGATTGGCGCCAAACAGCTCGACGCTGACGGCCAGAAAGAACGCATCGAAGCGCGCATCCCGCGATACGCCCTGGCTGCGCAGAACACGCTGCGGGTGTCGTTCCAGCGCCAGCCGGTCAGCGACCTGTGCCGCGAAACCCCGCAAGCCTTCCCGGTTTCGGTGTTGCCGAGCAGTCACGTCACCCTGGAAAAGATCGGGCTCGACGACGACTTCTCCGGCATGGCCGCGCGTTTTGCCGCTGGCACTCAGGTGCTGGTGCCGCAGGGCTACCTCGACCGTCCGGCCAGCAGCCTGCCCCAGGTGATCCGCATCGCCAGCGCCAGTGGTGTGTCGCCGTTGCGCGCAGACTTCAAGGTGAGCAACGACGCCACGTCGGCGATCAGCCCGGACAAATCTTTCCTCGCTTTCGAAGTGCCGATCAAGGGCAGCGATGAGCCGGTGCAAGTGGACGAGCAGGGCCATCTGTTGATACATCACAAAGAGCAGACGCTGCTCGACCTCAGGTCGCTGAATCACCTGGCGGCGTTGCAGGTGGTCGAGTCCGGCAGCCAGCACGGCATGGTCTATCGCACCCTGGGCGGGCAGGCGCCGAACTTCGCCCGGCCGGTGTTGCTGGAGCGCGGCAACGTCACGGTGCTGGGCGACAACGGCCCGCTGACCACCTTCGATGCGAAGGACCCGACCGGCAGCCAGATGATCGATGACCACGAGCCCAAAGGTCTGGATGCCTGGCGCAAACCGTCCGCGCTGTGGCTGATTCCGGCTGCTGTGATCGCTTTCCTCGTGTTGCTGCTGGCTGGCCGTCGCGCCCGTCGCAATCGCCAGTAACGGGAGCCGCGATGACCTCGCTTTATTGGCCTTACTGGCTGGCCCATTACTACAGCGCCCTGGAAGTCGCGACCATTGTGGTCGCGGCGATCATCCTGGTGTCGAGCCTGGACGATCTGTTCATCGACCTGTGGTACTGGGCCCGGCGCATCTACCGCAAGTTCACAGCCGAGCGGCGTTACCGTCCGCTGACGCCTGAACAGCTGATCGCCCGGGACGAACAGCCGTTGGCGATCATGGTTCCGGCGTGGCTGGAATACGACGTCATCGCGCCGATGATCGAGAACATGGTCTCGACCCTGGACTACCAGAACTACGTGGTCTTCGTCGGCACCTACGTCAACGATCAGCGCACCATCGATGAAGTCGAGCGCATGCGCCGTCGCTACAAACAGCTGCATCGCGTTGAAGTGCCTCATGCCGGGCCGACCTGCAAGGCGGACTGTCTGAACTGGGTGATCCAGGCCATCTTCCTCTACGAGAAAACCCACGGCGTCAACTTCGCCGGGGTGGTGCTGCACGACAGCGAAGATGTTCTGCACCCGCTGGAAATGCGCCTGTTCAATTACCTGTTGCCGCGCAAGGACATGATCCAGTTGCCGGTGGTGTCGCTGGAACGCAACTGGTACGAGTGGGTCGCGGGCACCTACATGGACGAGTTCGCCGAGTGGCACGGCAAGGACCTGGTGGTGCGCGAAAGCATGACCGACAGCGTACCCTCGGCGGGGGTCGGTACCTGTTTCTCGCGCCGCGCCTTGCAGGTGCTGGCGGACGAAAACCGTAATCAGCCGTTCAACACCGACAGCCTCACCGAGGACTACGACGTGGGCGCGCGCCTGGCCCGTTACGGCATGAGTGCGATCTTCGTGCGCTTCCCGGTGCAGTACCGGGTGCTGCGAAAATCCTGGTTTCGTGAGCCCTATGAATCGACCCTGGAAATGCCGCTGTGTGTGCGTGAATTCTTCCCCGACACCTTTCGCACGGCGTTCCGCCAGAAAGCCCGCTGGACGTTGGGCATCGGCCTGCAAGGCTGGGAGCAGATGGGCTGGAACGGCTCGCTGGCCAATCGTTATCTGCTGTTTCGCGATCGCAAAGGGATCGTCACCTCGTTCGTCAGCATCATCGCCTACCTGATCCTGGCCCAGTTGCTGGCGCTGATCGTGCTGCGCGCCAGCGGGCTGTGGAACACCAGTTTTCCGACGCCGTTCGAGAGCAACGGCCTGGTGGGTTTTCTGCTGGCGGCCAACGGCGTCGCCTTGCTCTGGCGCATGGCCCACCGTTGCTACTTCACCACCATTATTTACGGCTGGCAGCACGGGTTGTTGTCGATGCCACGGATGATCGTCGGCAACTTCGTCAATTTCATGGCCGCGGCCCGGGCCTGGCGGTTGTTTCTGGTGGGCAAGGTGCTCAATCGCAAGTTGGTCTGGGACAAGACCATGCACGATTTCCCCTCCACCGACCTGGTCGCTCGCGCGCCGCGCAAACTGGGCAGCGTGCTGTTGTCCTGGCAGGCGATCAACGACGAGAAGCTGCAAAGCGCGCTGGATGAACAACGGACCCGGCAAATGCCCCTAGGCCGAATTCTGCTCAGCCGCGGCTGGCTGGACGACGAAACCCTGGCCGAGGCCATCGCCTTTCAGAACGACCTGCCACGGGTGTTCGATGTCGCCGCCAAGGTGCCGGCGCAGTCTTCGCTGGCCGATGAGTTTTGCCTGCGCTGGCGCGTCGTGCCGCTGGCACTGGACATCGACGGGCGTCCGGAAGTTGCCGTCGCCAGCCCCTTGCCCGAAGACGGCTTGCAGCAGATCACTGAACAGATGGGCGTGGAGCCTGTGCAATTGATCGCCCGGGAAAGCGAGATCGTCGAGCAATTGCGCAGGCTTGAGGTGGTGGCCGGTCAGCCACTGCCTGCCGCCACGCCACTGCTGGGCGAGTTGCTCATCGATCAGGGCTTGCTGGACCGGCAGACTTTCAATCTGGCGATGCTCAACTATCGCCCGCACATGCATGGCCGTATTGGCGATTACCTGGTGGACATCGGCGTGCTGTCGCGCGAGACCATCGAACAGGCCGTGGCCCGCCAGCTTCGCCACGCCTCACCGGACGCGCCAACGGAGCAGCCCTCATGAGACTTCCGATTTTCCTGGGCCTGAGCGTCCTGCCTGCACTGTGCCAGGCCGAGTTGAATGCGACCGCCCAGCCGCAGATTCTGCCGCTGGCACTCACCGGTCCGGCCTACGAGATCGCCAATCAGGCCTATGCCGCCTACAACGACAAGGACTACGACCTGGCCATTGCCAAAGCCCGGGAGGCCTTGCGTCAGCGCAGCGACGTCGACCGCCTGCGCGAGCTGATTCACCTGGCCGAGCGCGACAAGGATCGACGCGACCACCCCGAGCGCTACCCCGGCAACAAGAAGGGCTTTCAGAACGGTGACCGCTCGTTACGCGCCTACGCCAATGGCGATTACCAACGCGCCGAGGAGTACGCGCGCAAAGCCATCGCCGAGTCGCCGAAGAACCCGGACTACCGAATGATGCTGATCGAGGCGCTGCAACGTCAGCAGCATCTTGATGAGGCAGAGGCAGCGATCAACGATGCAGTGGCCGTGTCGGGTGACTCGCCACAACTGAGTCGCCGTCGGGATGCGATTCACCAGCAGAAGGCCGTCAATGTCGCCGCCGCCGGTTACGCGTCACTGGCCCGTGGCGACAACGATGCTGCCGTCAGCTACGCCCGCGACGTGGTGCGTCAGTACCCGCAGGAAATCGCCTATCGTCGTTTGCTGGTCAGCGCCCTGATCGCTCAGCAGCAGTACGCGGCAGCGCGCTCGGAGGCTACCGAAGCCCTGGCCCTCAACGGCAACGACGCGCCGTTATTGGCCCAGCGCGGGCAAATGCGCATGCGCCTGGGTGACAAGCGCGGCGCGCAGCAGGACTTCAGTCAGGCACTGGCTGTAGGCACGCTGCCGCTGCGGGATCAGGCTTCGCTGTACGCGACGCTGGGTCAGCCCAAAGAAGCGTTAGCGCGCATGCAGCAGGCCCGCGCCAGCGGCCAGTTGAAGCCGGGCGATGAGGTGCAGATTGCTTACTTCCTCAGCCAGGCGGGGGATGATCGCGCGGCGCTTGCGCAATTCAAGCGCGTCGATCGCACTCAAGGCCTGACCCCCAAAGAAACCCAGGACGCCGCCTACAGCGCCATGCGTGCGCCGGACGATGTGCAGGCCATCGCGTATTTCAAGCGCGTGCTGGATTATCAGCAGACCGGCGACCTGAAAATGCCCGATCAGCAGGTGTTCGACACCCGCCGTGCGGTGTCGGATCTGTCCCGTGTGTGGGGCGTGACCAACACCACCACCTACCGGGGCGCGAGCACCAACAATGGCTTGAGCGGCGCACCGAGCAGCAGCAACGACAGTCTGCAGAACAGCACCGAGATTTTCTGGCGGCCGGAAGGCTATCGCGATGCGCGTTTCGTCGAGCTGTATGGCCGCGTCACCGATACCCTGTGGAACAAGGAAAGCGGCAACGACAAAGGCCTGGATGCCCTGCAAGGCGCGGTCGGGGTTCGCATCAAGCCCTTCACCGAATACAACGTGATGGCCGCGTTCGAGCGCACCTTCCCGCTGGCCGGCAGTAATGTCAGCGGCGACTGGTTGGTGCGCCTGGGCTACGGTTCGAGCATCGGCACCGATCTGCGCGTCGACGTGCCGAGCTGGTGGACCTCGCAGTTCTACGCCGAAGGCGGGCGCTACCTGCGCGACAAACGCAACTACTTCAACAGCGAATGGCAACTGGGGCGCAGCCTCCGTCTGGATCGGGTCAGCCCGCGTCTGGTGGTGTTCCCTCACGTGGTGCTCGCGGCGGATTACGACTCCAAAATGCACAGTTCGGTCGACGCGCTGGGCGGCACCAAAACCTCGTCCGATAATGCGGGCGGCGCGGGTGTGGGTGTCGGCGTTCGCTACTGGTTCCGCGAGACCCGGCACAAGGCACCGCAGTCCTACATCGACTTCTCGGTGCAGTACCGGGAGAAAATATTCGGTGACGACAGCGCCCAGGGCGTGTTCGCACGCATGACCTATTCGTGGTGATGGTTTGAAAGGATCTGCAATGTCTCGCCTGCTGAAAACCTCGCTTGCCGGGCTGCTCATCGGCGTGGTGGGCGTGGCGGTCGACGCACTGTACGAACTGGGGCAGGGCATGCGCCCCGACATTGCCGGCATCGTCTGGCAGCCAGACAACGCCACGGTGGGCATTCAGGGCGATTGGGACAAGCTTGGCGCCCACGAGCTGCTGGTGCAGTGGACGGCGGTCGATGGCCAGTCATTCGTCGCCGGTTCCGGCCTGCCCGAGGTCCCGGTGCTGCCGGACTGGGCGCGCATCGCCCGCGAGCCCTGGGCGCAGGATGTGATCGTCGGGCTGGCCGGCTTTTTCAGTGAAAACCGCTCGCGGGACAACATTGAAGAACTGGCCACGCTGTCCGAGCGCATGGCCAAGGTCAAGACGCCGCTGAACGTCACCGGTTGGTATTTTCCGGCAGAAGTGGACCCCAGCTGGAGTCGCGCCAAAGAGCTGCCCGCGCTGCTTGCGCGTCTGCCACGGCCGTTGTGGATCAGCGTTTACGACGGCGCCAACATCGGCCCCGAGGCGACGGCCAACTGGCTCAAGAGCTGGCTGCCGGACGACATCGGTGTGTTCTTTCAGGACGGCGTAGGCGTCTACGCGCGCACTGCGCCGGTGGCCAGAACCTACGCCGATGCGCTGCGCAAAAAGCTCGGCAAGCATCGGGTGAAGATCATCGTCGAAGCCTTCCGCCCCCAAGTCGGCGGCGGCTTTCGCCCGGCCACGGTGGCTGAGCTCAAGCCTCAGATCGCAGCGTACCGCGGGTATCCGCTGTACCTGTTCGACGGCCCGCATTACGTGACGCCGGAGGTGGTGGAGGGGTTGAAATAACGCCACTCTGCTTTTGATTCTGGCCGGAGGCCGTAGGAGCGCGGCTTGCCCGCGATCGGCTGCGCAGCAGTCGTCAAATCGGCTTCCAAGGTGTGTCTGATCCACCCGCTGACGGGGCTTGCTGCCGCTGCACGCCAGATCGTCGGCAAGCCGGACCTGCGCCTTCGGCAGAAGCATGACAGGCGTCAGCACCAAAATCGTTCGGTCATGTTCCATCAAAGTGCATCTTGCGAGTGCAATTCGTCCTCGATATCTCGGAAATGTTAATCGGCAAACCCGTGGCCCGGGTCTTGCTTTCGCAGGATTCAAACTTGGATACAAGATGGAATCCTCATGCAGACCCCTCAAAACCCCCTGTTTGGCTGGACCGTAAATCAGTGGCTGACGGCGTATGAAAATGGCGAGCTGACGCCCGAAGCCTTGCGTGATCTGCGCCAGGCTTATCCGGCTCAGGACAACGCCTGGATCTCCCTCGTCAGCCGCCCGCAACTCGACACGCAACTGGCGCAGTTAAGGCAGCGACTGGAGGCTATAAAGGGCGATCTCAGCCAACTGCCGCTGTATGGCGTGCCGTTCGCGATCAAGGACAACATCGACGCTGCACACTGGCTGACCACTGCCGCCTGCCCTGAGTTCGGCTACACCGCCAGCGCCGACGCTACGGTGGTGGGACGTCTGCGGGCGGCGGGGGCGATTCTGATGGGCAAGACCAATCTGGATCAGTTCGCCACCGGGCTGGTCGGCACCCGCTCGCCTTTCGGGGCGGTGGGCAACAGCTTCGATCCCGACTACGTCAGCGGCGGCTCCAGTTCGGGCTCGGCGTCGGTGGTGGCACGCGGGCTGGTGGCGTTCTCATTGGGCACGGACACCGCAGGTTCGGGGCGCGTACCGGCGGGCTTCAACAATATCGTGGGGCTGAAACCGACCAAGGGGCGGCTGTCCAATACTGGGCTGGTGCCGGCGTGCCGCACCGTCGATTGCATCTCGATTTTCGCCCTGACCGTCGAAGATGCCGAGCAGGTGGCAGGCATCGCCGAGGGCTACGACGCCAGCGACGCCTATTCCCGTCGCAACCCCAATACGGCACCCGTCGGGTTCGGCCAAAGCATCAAGCTGGCGGTGCCGGATACCCTGGAGTTTTTCGGCGACACGCAGAATCAGGCGGTCTACGAGCGGGCGCTGCTCACCTTGAGCAAAATGGGCGCTGAACTGTCCCGTATCGATTTCGCGCCGTTCAAGGCCCTGGCCGAACAGCTGTACTACGGCTCCTGGGTCGCCGAGCGCACCGTGGCGCTGGAGTCGATGCTCAACGCCAATCCCGACGCGATCAACCCGGTGGTGCGCGGTATCGTCGAGAACGGCCTGGGCTACAGCGCCTGCGATGCATACAAGGCGGAATACCTGCGCGCTACGCTGAGCCGGCAGATCAACGACGCGCTCGCCGGTTTCGACGCGCTGGTGGTGCCGACCTCGGCGACCATTCGCACCCTCGCCGAAATGGCCGAGGAACCGGTGCAGTACAACTCGCAGTTCGGCTTCTACACCAACTTCACCAACCTGGCCGACCTCTCGGCGCTGGCGCTGCCTGCCGGCCTGCGCGCGGACGGATTGCCAGCGGGCATCACGCTGATCGCCCCGGCCTGGCACGACGCAGCGCTGGTGAGTTTTGGCAAGCAATGGCAGGCGCAGTTGGACCTGCCCCTGGGGGCTACCGGCCGTGCCTTGCCCGCGGGGAACGCCTCGCCGGTTCCTGCAAAAGGCAGCGTGCGCGTGGCCGTAGTCGGGGCGCATCTGACCGGCATGCCGCTCAATTTCCAGCTGACCACGCGCGATGCGGTGTTCGTCGAACAGACCCTGACCGAAAGCGGCTACCGCCTCTACGCGCTGCCGGGCACAGTGCCCCCCAAACCGGGGCTGGCCAAGGCCGATAGCGGCCAGTCGATCATCGTCGAGCTGTGGGATGTGCCTGTGGCGCGCTTCGGCGAGTTCGTCGCCGAAATCCCCGCGCCATTGGGCATTGGCAACCTCACACTGCTCGACGGGCGCAGCGTCAAAGGCTTCATCTGCGAGCCATGGGCGCTGGGCGATGCCCTGGACATCACCGGCTTCGGCGGTTGGCGCGCGTATATCGCCAGCCTGAAAAAAGACTGATCGCGCCCCTCACTTTTCAACCGGGAAGACCATGCAAATCGCGCAACCGAAAAAGCCCAAGGATCGCCCAGACAACATGGTCGAGCGCATCTATCAGCAACTCAAGGACGACATCTTCGAGTTTCGTCTGTTGCCCGGCGATCGCTTCAGCGAGAACGAAGTGGCCGATCGGGTCCAGGCCAGTCGCACGCCGGTGCGGCAGGCGTTGTACCGGCTGGAGCGGGAGGGCTTTGTGCAGGTGTATTTCCGCAGCGGCTGGCAGGTGAGGGCGTTCGACTTCAACTATTTCGAAGAGCTGTACGACGTGCGCATCGTCCTGGAAAGCGCGGCGGTGGCGCGGCTTGCTGCCCAGTGTCTGGACGGTCATCCGGTCATCGAGGCGTTAAAGCGGACGTGGCTGGTCACCGAGGATCATCGCTTGCAGGACGCTGCAGCGGTGTCGGCGCTGGATGAGCGTTTTCACTGCGCGCTGCTGGAGGCTGCAGGCAACACGCAAATGGCACGGATGCATTTCGAGATCACCGAAAAAATCCGCATCATCCGGCGCCTGGACTTCACCCAGGCGCCGCGGATCGACGCGACTTATACCGAGCATGGCCAGATTCTCGAAGCGATTCTCCAGCGCCGCACTGACGAGGCGCAGCAGGTGTTAAAGCGGCATATCGAGGTGAGCAAGCACGAGGTGCGCAAGATCACACTGCACCGGTTGCAGGTGGCCAGGGAAAGGCATTCAGTACCCCCGCTATCCCTATAGGAGACATCGGAGGTTACGACGGCAGCGGTCATCGAGGCCGCTACCGAAACCCGCCGCCAGTTGGCGGCGTTCCTGTCCATATTGGATGCCAATGTGCTCTATCGCGCACCGTTGCGGGATTTTTCTCTTGCGCGTGGCGTTGACCGGAATCTATCGGGCGCGCTGGACGCTCGATATTCATGACGAATGGAAACGAGGCCTGTTGGTCAACAGGCCTGACCTCACCCGCCAGCAACTGGACAGGACGTCGTCACTGATGGATGAGGCCATTGCTGATGCGTTGGTGATGAATTAGGCCTGACGCAGACCGAAAAGCTGCTTTCGGGTTTCAGAAGCGTCATCTGAGGTGCAACGCCTCAGGCTTCTTCATAAGGCGCGTAATCCACATACCCCTTGGCATCACCGCCGTAATAGGTGTCGCGGTCCGGTGTGGTCAGCGGCCAGCCGTTTTTCAGGCGTGCAACCAGATCAGGGTTGGCGATGAAAGGTTGACCGAAGGCGGCGAGGTCGATGAGCCCGGCGTCCACCAGGTCCTGGGCGCGTTCCAGGGTCATGTCGCCGGCGAGGATCAGCGCGGTGTCGCCCAGTTCGGCCTTGCAGTGTTTGAGCAGTGAGCGCAGGGCTTGTTCTTGCGCGTCCGAGCCTTCGGCGGCGAGGAAGAAGTGGGTCTGGTCCATGACGTGGACATAGGCGATGCCGCGTTGGCGCATGCCGGCGCAAAGGGCCGAGTAGGTCTCGTCGATCTGCGGGTAGATCGGCATGTCGAACAGTTGGCCATAGGGCGAGATACGGATGCCGACCTTGTTGGCACCGATGCGGGCGACCACGGCATCGACCACTTCAAAGACGAAGCGCAGGCGATCTTCCAGGTTTTGCGCCGAGTAGCGATCGCTGCGGTCGTTGACCAGCGGGTTGAGGAACTGCTCGATCAGGTAGCCGTTGGCGCCATGGATTTCCACGCCATCGAAGCCTGCCGCAACCGCGTTCTCGGCGGCCTGGGCGAAATCCTCGACGACGCGGCCGACTTCTTCGGTGGTCAGTGGACGTGGCGTTGAGGTCGCGACGAAACCCGGCTCGCCGTTGTCGGTGTAGCCAAAGGCGATGGCGCCTTGAGCGGGTTTGCCGGTGGAGCTGACCGGGGCCTTGCCGTCGAGCTGGATCGAGGTGTGAGAAACGCGGCCCACGTGCCACAACTGGGCAAACATCTTGCCGCCGACGCTGTGCACTGAATCGGTCACCAGCTTCCAGCCCTGGATCTGCTCCGGCGTGAAAATACCCGGATTGAACAGGTAACCTTGGCCTTCGCGAGAGATGGGCGTGCCTTCCGACACGATCAGGCCCGCCGTGCCGCGTTGGGTGTAGTGCAGGGCGATCTGCTCGGTGGCAATGTCGACGGGGGCGCGGGAGCGGGTCATTGGCGCCATGACGAAGCGGTTGCTCAGCGTCAGGCCGTTCAGGTCGTAGGTGTCGAACAGGTTGATCATCGATACGGGTCTCGAATGCGTAAGGCGCTTGGCAGGAATACCAGGCCTTGAAGGATGAATCGATGGTAGGGGCTTGCCGAAAAAGCCACAATGCGGCGCATTGGCAAAATACTATTGCGATTTCAGCAATCCGAACGAGGCATTTCCCATGCACCTGAAGGCTCACCGTTTCTTTGCGATGGTCGCTGTGACCGGCAGTTTTTCCGCCACGGCTCGGCATTTTCAGGTGCCAGCGTCGTCGGTTTCGCGCTTTATCGCGGCGCTTGAGCGCGAGGTCGGGCAGCAATTGCTGTTTCGCAATACCCGCGCAGTGAAGCTGACCGAGGCGGGGGAACGTTACTACCTGCAGATCCGAGAGGTGCTGGAACTGCTCGACGCCGCCGACGAAGAGATCACCGGCAAGGGTGCCGGGATTCGTGGCCTGGTGCGGATCAACGCCCCGGTTGCCCTCGGCCATTTGCATCTGGTCCAGTTGCTGGACGGGCTGTACGAGAGATACCCGGAACTGACCGTTGAGCTGACCGTGACCGATGCTTTTATCGACCCGGTTCAGGAGGGCGCCGACATCACCTTTCGGGTTGGGCACATGGAGGATTCAGGACTGATCGGGCGCAAGCTCTGCGATCAACAACACGTCCTCTGCGCGAGCCCCGGCTATCTGAAAAAACACGGCGAGCCGAAGTCCCCGCAAGACCTGCGGCAGCATTGCTGCCTGGTCTACAAAGGCTCCGGCGGCCCGCAACGCTGGCACTTCCGTCACCCTGAAACGGGCGCTCTGGAGATCATCGACGTCAACGGCCCCCTGCGCAGCAACAACGCGCAGGTGTTGGTGGAGGCGGCGCTGGCGGGCAGGGGCATTGTGTTCTTCCCGTCCTGGCTGTTCAGCAAGGCGAGCTTCAGCAACCACAAGCTAGTGAGGCTGTTGCCGCAATGGGGCGGTTCGGTGGAGCAGGTGCAGAGCCAGATTTACCTGCTCTCACCGGAGAATCGCCTGCGCTCGCAAAAGACCCGGGCGGTGTGGGATTACTTCATCGAGGCGATTGGCTCGCCGCCATATTGGGATGGGCTGGAGGGGTAGATACCGCTCTCGATGCTCCTGTAGGAGACGTCGGAGGTTACGACGGCAGCGAACGCAGTGTGTCAGTCAGAGGTGTATTTTCTGACCCGCCGCGTTCGCCACTGTCGCACAGCTCCGGTAGCTCCTACAGGTCAGCGGTGGTCAGCATTGTTGTGGTAGCCCCACAGAGCAGAGGCGATCAATGCTCCTCAGGCCCATCATGCAGTTGATGAAAGATGTTGCGCTTCATGCGGATGAATTCCGGGTCCATGACCATGTCCAGGTTGCGCGGGCGGCCGATGGGCACGTCGAGCACTTCCTTGATCCGGCCGGGGCGTGCGCCCATGACAAAGATCCGGTCGCCCAGCAGGATCGCTTCGTCGATGTCGTGGGTCACGAACAAAACGGTCTTCTTGCTGTGTTCCCAGACCTTGAGCAGCAACTGTTGCATCTGCAGGCGGGTCTGGCTGTCCAGCGCGCCGAAGGGTTCGTCCATCAGCAGGATCTGCGGGTCATTGGCCAGCGCCCGGGCAATCGCCACGCGCTGCATCATCCCGCCCGACAGCTGCTTGGAATAGTTGTCGGCAAAGCGTAGCAGGCCCACTTCATTCAGATAGAACTCGACGATCTCCTTGCGCTCGGCGGCAGGCATGCCCCGACGCTTGAGGCCGAACTCGATGTTCTTGCGCACGGTGAGCCACGGGAACAGCGTGTAGCCCTGAAACACCATGCCACGGTCCGCGCCGGGGCCATCGACCTGCTGGCCTCCTACATAAATGTCGCCGCAGGTCGGTTCAGCCAGGCCCGCGGTGAGGTAGAGCAGGCTGGATTTGCCGCAGCCCGAAGGGCCCACCAGCACGGCGAATTGCTGGTCGGGCACCTCGAAGGACACCTTGTCCAGTGCCGTGAACGTACCGCCCGAAGGCGTCTTGTATTGCAGGGTGACGTTGTCGACCCGCAGGCGCGGCGTGGCAGTGGCAGGGATGGCCGACATCACGGGCGCCGTTCTCAGCGGGAGTGGGGAGCTTGCGTTTACTGAGCCCATGCGGCCACCTTCAAGCGAAGAAAACGGAAAAGTTGATCGGTGATCAGGCCCAGCAGGCCGATGACGGCGATCGCCAGGAAAATCACGTCCACCTGAAACCCGCGCATCGCTTTGAGGCTCAGGTAGCCCAGGCCGCTGGAGGCGGCGACCAGTTCAGCGACCACCAGGTAGGTCCAGGCCCAGCCCATGGTCACCCGCAGGGTGTCGAGCACGCCGGGCAGCGAGGCCGGTGCGATCACGTGCAACACTGCGTCGGTGCGGCTGGAACCCAGCGTGTAGGAGGCGTTGATCAGGTCTTTGGAGATGCCTTTGGAGACGTCTGCGATCATCACCAGCTGCTGGAAGAACACGCCGAAGATGATGATCGAGACCCGTTGTTCCAGGCCGATGCCGATCCACAGGATGAACAGCGGCACGAAGGAGGTGACCGGCAGGTAGCGGATGAAGTTGACCAGGGGTTCGAGAAACGCCTGTACTACCCGAAAACTGCCCATCATCAGGCCGATCGGCACCGCGACCACCGAAGAGATCACGAAGCCGACCATCACCACTTCGACACTGGCCCACACGTGCGGGCCGAGGGTGCCGTCACGGGCCAGGCGCATTGCGGCATCGAAGACCGCGCCTGGTGTCGGCAGGAACATCGCCGGCACCACGCCGCCGTAGGAGAGAAAAGCCCACAGGCCGATCAGCAGGACCCAGGCCAGACCGCTGGCGCTCCAGATCACCTGGACGGGCAGGCTGGTCTTGGGCGTGAGGCAGCGGTTGAGCCACGAATTGCGCTTGGACATGACGTGCTCCTGATTTATTTCGGGCTGATGAAGCGGTTGTCGATCAGGTCGGCGTAGCTCACGTTGTACGGCTTGCCCTGCAACTCGCTGGCGGTTTCGTTGGCCAGTTTGATCACGCCCGCTGCATCGCCCTGGCTGCCATTGCTGCCCAGCAGTTTTTCGCTCATGGCCTGATCGTAGAAACGCACGCCCTTGGCGGCGGCTTCCAGTTCTGCCGGGTCGGCGAGGTAGCCACCCACGCCCTTGGCCATGATCGCGTAGGCCTCCTTCGGGTGCTCCTTGGTGTACTGCACGGCCTTGTAGAGCCCGGCCACCAGCGCCTTGACGTCAGCCTGCTGCTTGTCCACCACATCGCAGCTCAAGGCCACGACATCGACGATCACGCCCGGTGTGGTGCTGCTGTCCACCAGCACCTTGCCTTGCTGCTTGTTGCGCACGGTGGTCAGGTGCGGCTCCCAGGTCACAGCGGCTGGCACGCGCCCGGCGATGAAGGCGGTGGCGGCGTCGTCGGCGGTCATGTTCTGGATGGTCAGGTCGCTCATCTTCATGCCAGCGTTTTTCAGCAGGTAGTTGAGCCAGAACTGCGAAACCGACCCCTCGTTGACGGCAACGGCCTTGCCCTTGAGGTCTTGCAGGCTGTTGATGTCCTTGCCCACCAGCACGCCGTCGCCGCCATGGCTTTCATCCAGTGCGGCCACGGCCTTGAAGCAGAACTGCGGGCGGTACTTGAGGATTTCGTCCAGGGTCGAGGCCGAGCCGGACAGCTTGCCGGAGGCTTGAGCGGCCATGTACATCGAGGCTTCTTCGATGGTCGGCAGTTCCACCGTCAGGCCCTGATCCTTGAAGTAGCCCAGGTCCTTGGCCAGGTACAGGGTGCCGTAGCCCACCCAGGTGGTATGTCCGATGGACAGCGTGCCGGCCTGAGCGCCGCTGGCCACAGTGGCAGCGATTGCAGTCAGGGCCAGCGGACGCACGCAGCGCGATACGAAAGACTTGATCATTGAACACTCCCGGAATGGTGGTTTTTTAATTCGTTATTTCGCGGGGCAGTGGGGCTAGACGCCAAAAACAAAAAACGCTTGTGGCCTCTGACGGACCTTTTGCCTCTGTGGGGCAAGTCGATGGTGGCCGATGTCGCGAGATAGGAAAATTAGTAAATATGTGGTCCCTGATGAGGAAAAAACTGGGGTGGGAAAAGAGCGGCGAATCGTGTTCGAAGGTGGGGCGCGCGCAACAAAAACGCCGCTTCCCGGTGCAGGGAAGCGGCGTTTTTTTGGATGAGATAAATGCGCTGGGTCAGGGAGTTCATTTGCAGCTGGGCCACCGCATTCGCTGCCGTCGTAACCTCCGACGTCTCCCACGAGGGTTGGGGTGTGCCTCAGATGTGGGGCTGGCGATGAACTTTTAGCAGTCCGGCTTGCCGGCGGCAGCGACGTTGATTGCGCCACCGCCGGCAAGCCGTGCTGCTACAGGGGGCTCAATGCGCTACGACCTGGGTCTGGATGGGGTTGGCGCTGGCTTTGGCTTCCCCGCGAAAAATCATCTGCGCCGCCTTCTCCCCGATCATGATGCACGGCGCATTGGTGTTGCCGCTGATCAGGGTCGGCATGATCGACGCGTCGACCACCCGCAGCCCCTGAACCCCATGCACCTTCAAATCCGGGCCGACCACACTCATTGCGTCGACGCCCATCTTGCAGGTGCCCACCGGGTGAAAGACCGTCGCCGCGTATTCGCGCACGTAGGTCATCCACTGCTCGTCGGTCTGCACATGGGCGCCGGGCAGCATCTCCTTGCCGCGAATGCCGTCAAAACCCTGATCGGCCAGGACCTTGCGTGCAAGCTTGAGGCCTTCGATCAGCACCTTGGCGTCTTCAGGATCAGACAGAAAATTGAAGTCGATCACCGGCTTCCCGTCGCGCCCCAATCGGATCTCACCCATGCTTTTGGGCCGCAGCACACAGGTGTGCACCGCATAGCCGTGACCCCATTCGAACAGCCGCCCGCGATGGCTGCGATAACCCGGGACGAAGTGGAACTGCACGTCGGGCAATGCCTCGGCCAAGGGCGTGCGGGCGAACCCTCCGGCCTCGACATAGTTAGTGGTCAGCCAGCCTTTCTTGCCGAACAGATAACGCATGGGCGAGGTCAGGATGCTCGGCAGCGAACCCAGCGAAAAGCCCAGCGTCAGCGGGCTCTTGGAGCGTACGGTGATCAGCCCGTCGAGGTGATCCTGCAGGTTCTTGCCCACGCCAGGCAGGTCATGTTCAACCTTGATCCCTGCGCTGTTCAGGTCGCTCGCAGGGCCAATACCGGACGCCAGCAGCAGGCTCGGGCTGCCCAGCGAGCCGGCCGACAGAATCACTTCGCGGCTCGCCTTCAGGTCGAGGTGCTGCCCGTCTGACACCACCCTCACACCCTTGGCCACGCGTTGTTTGAGGATCAGCGATTGCACCGAGCAGTCGGTGATCACGGTCAGGTTGGGCCGGTCCAGTACGGGCGCCACGAACGCGCGATAACTGGACAGGCGTTTGGCGTCTTTCTGAGTCAGGTTATAGATGCCACAGCCTTCCAGGGTCTCGCCGTTGAAGTCATCGTTCTGCCGAATGCCCACGCGCTTCGCAGCATTGACGAAGAGGCGGGACACCGGATTCGGATCGCGGGCCGCTTCGACGTTCAGCTCCCCGCCCGTGCCATGCAGGCGCGGGTCCTGGCCGAGGCGGTTGTTCTCGGATTTCTTGAAGTATGGCAGCACGCTGTCCCAGTCCCAGCCGGGGCAACCGGCCTGGGCCCAGCGGTCGTAATCGCTGGCATGGCCGCGGATGTAGATCATGCTGTTCATCGAGCTTGAGCCGCCCAGCGCCTTGCCGCGCGGGGTATGCAAGGAGCGGCCGTTGAGGTTTTTCTGCGGCGCGGAGAAGAAGTTCCAGCTGTACTTCTTGCTCTTGTACAGCGTGATGGTCCCGGCGGGCGTCTGGATGCGCAGGCTGTTGTCGTGGCTGCCGGCTTCGATCAGGCAGACGCTGACGGCAGGGTCTGCGCTCAGCCGGTTCGCCAGCACACAACCGGAAGAACCGGCACCGACGATGATGTAGTCGTAATCGGTTTTCATGCGTTTCTCCCCACTGCACTCAACGCTTGCTTGCGGCCGCGACGCTGGCTGGCGAGGTAGTAGATCGGCGAGATCACCACCAGGCCGACGATCCACGACACGTCCGCGCCGCCCATGGCCTTGGCGATGACGCCGGTGTACAGCTCGGTGGCCATGAACGGGATTTGCACCAGAATGCCCAGCAGGTAGCAACCGACGGCGGTCCAGTTGAAATAGCCGTAGATGCCGCCGTCGCGACGGAAGAACGAGGCCACGTCATAGCTGCCGTGGGCGACCAGGTAGTAGTCCACCAGGTTGATCGCGGTCCACGGCACCAGCACGTACAACAGCAGCAGGATGAAGTTGGTGTAGTTGGCCATGAAGTCGTCCTGCCCGAGCAGCGCCAGGGCCAGGGAAATCGAGAACAGCACCAGGGCGGTGATCGCGCGGGAGAGGGCGCCCGCCGACCATTTCGGCACCAGGGTCTGACCGACCGTGATCGCCGAGAGCGTGCCGCAGTACAGGTTCATGGCGTTGGTCGCGGCGATGCCGATGGAGAACACTGCGACCACCAGCGTCGCGATGCTGCCGGTCATTTCGATCAGCCCGGCGATGATATCGCCCTCGACTGACAACCCGACGATCACCCCCAATGCCATGGGCAGGATCGAGCCCAGACAGCAGCCCCAGTAGCTCGACCAGAACGCCGCTTTACCGCCGGTGTCGACAGGCATGTAGCGCGAGTAGTCCGACACATACGGCGCGTACGCCAGTTGCCACAGTGCGGCGATGGACAGCGTGCCGAGAAAGCCTGCGAGGTTCATTTCATTGCGCTGCAGGAAGTCAGCCGGCAGGCCGTGCACGGCAATGATCCAGACGAAGCACAGCAGCAGAATTGCGCCGGACAGGTAGGACATCAACCGGGTGTAGGCGTGGATCAGGCGATAGCCGAACACGGTCGCCACCACACTGATCAGCCCCACCAGCACGATGCCTTGGTTGGTGCTGAACAGCGGATAGCGGCTGTGCAGCGACTGGCCGCCGAGCACCAGGTTGGAGGCGAAAAAGCCCAGGTACATGATCACCACCAGCGCGACCACCAGGAGCGATCCGTAGGAGCCGAACTGGCCGCGGGTCTGCACCATCTGCGGCACGCCCAGCTGCGGGCCTTGCGCCGAGTGCAGGGCCATGAAGATGCCGCCGATCAGGTTGCCGAGGATCAGTGCGACCATTGCGGCCATGAACGGCAGCTTGAACACGGTCACGGCCAGCGCACCGGTGACCACGGTCAGAAGCATGATGTTAGAGCCGAACCAGATGGTGAACAGATCGCGGGCGCGGCCGTGGCGCTGGTCGCGGGCTATCGGCTGGATGGTGCTCAGTTCGAGGGTTTCCGCTCGGGAGTCGTTGTTGCTCATGATGGGTTACTCACGTAGCGCCCCGGCGAAAATGCCGGGACTTGAATGGCTTGCAAAAGGCTTCCGATATCGCAACTTTCAGGCCACCGCAGGAGCTGTGGGAGTGAGCTTGCTCACGAAAGCAATGTTTCAGCCGCAGCGGATGGAGAGGATGTCCCGGCCCCTTCGTGAGCAAGCTCACTCCCACAAGGCACAGGTGTTCTCACGATCTGTCTACGTGCCAACGACTCAACGCAACTGAAACCAGGTGGTTTTCAGTTGGGTGTATTTGTCGAACGAGTGCAGTGACAGGTCGCGTCCGAAACCGGACTGTTTGCCGCCGCCGAAGGGCACGCAGACGTCCAGTGCATCGACGGTATTGACCGAAACGGTCCCGGCATTCAGGCGGCTGGCCACGCGATGGGCGCGGTTGAGGTCGTCGCTCCACACAGACGCCGCGAGCCCGTAGATGTGATCGTTGGCCATGTGCACGGCTTGATCCTCATCATCGAACGGGGTGATCGCCAGCACCGGCCCGAACACTTCTTCGCGGGACAAGCGCATGTCTGGCGTGACGTGGGTGAACAGCGTCGGCTGGATGAAATTGTCCGAGCCGTTGATCACCACGCGGTCACCGCCGGCCACGAGTTGCGCGCCGTTGTGGCTGGCCTCACCGATGTATTCCATCACCCGCGCAGCTTGCGCGGCGTCGACGATGGCGCCCATCTTGCTGGTCGGATCGAGCGGATCCCCCGGCTGCCAGTGTCGAGCCTTGTCGATCAGGCGCTCGACGAACTCATCATGAATCGAGCGCTGCACCAGCAAACGCGAGTTGGCTGAGCACACCTCACCCTGATTGAAGAAGATGCCGAACGCGGCTTTCTCGGCGGCCAGGTCCAGGTCCTGACAATCGGCGAATACCAGATTCGGGCTCTTGCCGCCGCACTCGAGCCACACCTGCTTGAGGTTGGACTGCGCGGCGTACTGCATGAAGTATTTGCCGACCTGAGTGGAACCGGTAAACGCCAGCGCGTCGACATCCGGGTGCAGGCCCAGGGCTCGACCGGCGTGCTCGCCCAGGCCGGTGATCACGTTGAACACGCCCTCGGGCACACCCGCTTCCAGGGCCAGCTCGGCCAGACGCAGGGCCGAGAATGGCGATTGCTCGGCGGGTTTGAGGATCACGCTGTTGCCGGCGGCCAGTGCCGGGGCGAGTTTCCAGGCGGCCATGTCCAGCGGAAAGTTCCACGGCACCACGGCGGCGATCACCCCCAGTGGCACCCGGGTGATGGTGGCCAGGGTACCTGGGCCGGTGGGCGCGACCTGGTCGTATAGCTTATCGAGGCTCTCGGCGTACCAGGCGAACACACCGGCAGCGCCCGGTACGTCGATGCTGTAAGCGTCCATCACCGGCTTGCCCATGCTCAGGGAATCGAGCAGCGCGAGTTCTTCACGATGGGCCAGAATCAGATCAGACAAGCGCAACAGAATCGCCTTGCGTTCCCGGGGTTGCATGCGCGCCCACGGCCCGCTTTCGAAGCTTGCGCGGGCGATGCGCACGGCGGCCTCGACGTCGGCATCCGAGCACGCTGCCACGTGGGCCAGCAAGGCGTTGGTGGCCGGGTTGACCACTGCGAAGGTCTCACCGCTCAGCGCATGATGGGGTTTGCCGGCGACGAGCGCCGAGTCGATGAAACGTTGCGTCTGCGCCAGATGTTGCCAGCGGTTGAAGTCCGTCACTGCACACTCCTTCGATGGCCTCTGCGGGCCATGTAAACGATCAGTGGTGCCGATAGTGGGGGATGTGAGGAGGGCAGGAAATTAGTAAAAATGTGGTTGCTATCGATAAAAAAACTCGCCTCCAATGCACCGTTGTGGTGCCTGCCTGCACTGCTTCGAGGTCAGGTTTTTTAGCATCAAGGGGCAGGAATTTGCTTGTTTCCCAAGTGGTATGAAGATCGCAGAATGACGCGCATGATCCGAGGTCACGCTTGACCCACTTCGAGGTAGCAATGGCAGCCTACAACCTGCGACAACTCAAGTATTTCGTCACCACGGTGGAGTGCGGCAGCGTCGCCGAAGCCTCGCGCAAGCTGTACATCGCGCAGCCTTCGGTCTCCACCGCGATCAAGCATCTGGAAGAAAGCTTTGCCGTGCAGCTGTTCATTCGTCATCACGCCCAGGGCGTATCACTGACCCCCAGCGGCGCACGGTTCTATCGCAAGGCCCAGGAACTGTTGCGCGTGGCCCACGAGTTTGAGCAGAACGCCCTGGCGGACAACGACGTGGTGGCCGGGCAGATCGACATCGGCTGCTTCGAGACCGTGGCGCCGCTGTACCTGCCGCGTCTGATTGCCGGCTTTCGTGATCGCTGGCCGGGGGTGGAAATCCGCATGCGCGATGGCGAGCAGCAGGATCTGGTGCAGGGGCTGACGTCGGGCAGCATCGATCTGGCGATCCTCTACGAGCACGACCTGGACAGCACCATCGACACCTTGCCGCTGATGGCGCCGCAGCAACCCTACGCGCTGCTGCCGGAAGGGCACCGCTTTGCCAACCAGGCCAAGGTGTCGCTCAACGATCTGGTGCTTGAACCGATGGTGTTGCTCGACGTGCAGCCCAGCCGGACCTACTTCGTCAGCATCTTCGAAGAGCGCGGCCTGACCCCGCACATCCAGTTCAGCTCGCCGTCCATCGAGATGGTGCGGGGCATGGTCGGGCGGGGTTTCGGCTTTTCGATTCTGGTGACCCGACCGAAATCCGAATACACCTACGATGGACAGAAAGTGGTATGCGTGCCGCTGGCCGAGCAAGTGACCGGTTCCGGGTTGTCAGCGGCGTGGCTGCGTCGTTCGCAGTTGACCAAGCCGGCGCAATTGTTTGTGGATCATTGTCGCGAGGAGCTGGCGCCGAAAGGGGCTTAGCCAGTAATGTTCGGCTGTGCGCGTTTTCTGTGGGAGCGAATTCATTCGCGAAAAAGGGTTCGGGCGATACATTTCTATCGCCTGGACTGGCCAATCGCGAATCAATTCGCTCCCACAGGGATATTCGTTCGCCGCCGTTATCGGTTCTGATCAACCTGCAGCGTTTCAATCATCCGCCGCAGCATCCCATCACATCCCTCAAGCTGCGCAACACTGACAAACTCATCTGGCTTGTGCCCCTGATCCATGCTCCCCGGCCCGCAGACCACGGTGGGGATGCCGATGGCGTCGAACAGCCCGCCCTCCGTGCCGAACGCCACCGTGGTGAATGCGTCAGAGCCGCAGAACTGCGCAATCAACTGCGCCGCCTGACTCCTGGCATCGGTCGCCAGCCCCGGATACGCCGACAGCGCGGAGAAGCGAATATCCGTGCCCGGGTTCACGGCACGCATGCGCGGCAGTACCTGTTCCCTGGCGTATTGCTGCAGTTGCTGCGCGACCTCAAGCGGGTCATGAGCCGGCAGCGCGCGGACTTCGAAGTCGAAGCGGCAATCGGCCGGGACGATGTTCAGCGCCTTGCCGCCGCTGATCATGCCGGTCTGCACAGTCGTGAAGGGCGGATCGAAGCGCGGGTCGTGCAGCTGGGCCGCGCGCAGGGTCGAGCCGATGCGCCCCAGCTCGCCGATCAGCTCGGCGGCGTATTCGATGGCGTTGACGCCGTCAGGTGCATAGGCCGAATGACAGGCCGCGCCATGCACATCGCAGCGCATCGCCAGTTTGCCCTTGTGCCCAAGCACGGGCTTGAGTTCGGTGGGCTCGCCGATGATGCACAGCAGCGGTTTGACCGGGCGCTTCTCGAGCTCGGCGAGCAACGAGCGCACGCCCAGACAGCCCACTTCTTCGTCGTAGGACAGCGCAATGTGCACCGGCATGCGCAGCGGCGCGGCCAGCAATTGCGGCACGGCCGCCAGCACACAGGCGATGTAGCCTTTCATGTCCGCCGTGCCACGGCCATAAAGCTTGCCGTCATGCTCGCTCAGCGCGAACGGCGCCACGGTCCAGGGCTGGCCGTCCACCGGCACGACGTCGGTATGCCCCGACAGCACGATGCCCGGACGATCCGCCGGGCCGATGGTCGCGAACAGATTGGCCTTGCTGCGCGGCTCGTTGTAGATCAGCTCGCAGGGCACATCGAGGTGGGCCAGGTAGTCGCGAACGAACTCGATCAGCTGCAGATTCGATTCACGACTGGTGGTGTCGAACGCCACCAGTGCGGCGAGCAGGTCGCGGCTATTGCTCATGCGCGGCTCTCCTTCAGGACTTGTCACTCATCACCCGGCACGCCATAACTCGGCGCCTTCGTCGGATCGAGGGCGCGGGTGATGTAGTCCTGCATTTGTGGGCTGTAATCGGCCCACATCTGCGCCAGTTTGCCGATGGGGTCTTCGTCAGCCCAGTCCACCCGTAGATCGACGATCGGCCAGGTCAGCTCGCCGACCACCACCATCGCCGCCGAGTGCACCGGGCCCGCTTCGCCGCCTGCGGCAACGGCGGCCTGCATGGCAGCGATCAAGCGATCCGCCAGCTGCCCGCCGCTGTTTTCGAAGGTCTGCACCAGCGTCTCGATCACTGCCCGGTCAGCCAGCATGTTGCCTGCGCCGACGCATTGCTCACCCGCCAGGGCGTTGTGGGTGCCGAGGGTTTCGCTGCCGCTGAAGTGCGCAGTGCGGCCCAGATGGTCGATGGCCGTCAATTGACGAAACTGGCTGTAGCCATTGCTGGTCAGGGCTTTGTCCAGCGCTTCGGCGGGAGACAGGCCTTTCTCCAGTTGGTCGAGCACGTGAGGGCCAAGGGCGGGGAGGGTGATGTTCTGTGTGGCGACTGCGCCGACGCCGGGACGCAGCCAGGGACAGCGGGCGCCCACGGCAATGCTGGAGGAGCTGATGGCGATGCCCAGTTGTCCGGTTTCGGCGCAACGGCCGACGATTGAAAACGTCATGGTGAGTATCCTGTTTCGTCCTGACCTGCCATCCGCCGTCCGAACAGCGCGTAAGACGCTGCCCGAACGAGGATGGGACATGACTGCATTCTGTCGGGGCAACGCGGTCGGCGAAACGAGGATTTTTGTCGAGGCGGGTTAGGTAAAACCTTATCAGCGCGCAGGCGCTTTTACAGACGCCCGTACTCCCGCGCTGTGCGGTCCACGGCGATGCGCGTCTTGTCCACCAGCTCATCCAGTTCGGCGCGGGTCGCGACCAACGCCGGGGCCATGATCATGCGGCCCAATGTGGAGCGAATGATGATGCCTTCCTCGAAACCGATGGTGCGGCAGCGCCAGGCGATGTCGTTCTCGTTGACGAAGCGCTTGCGCGTGGCCTTGTCCTCGGCGAACTGCAACGCCGCCACCAGCCCCACGCCCTGGACTTCGCCCACCAGCGGGTGATTGCCGAACACCTCGCGCAGGCAGTTCTGCAAGTAGGGCCCGGTGTCGGTTTTCACCTGGGCGACCACGCCTTCGTCGCGCAAGGCCTGAAGGTTGGCGATGGCCACAGCGGCGGCCACCGGATGCCCGGAATAGGTCAGGCCGTGGGCGAACACACCGCCTTTTTCCACCAGCGTTTCGGCCATGCGCCGCGACAGGATCAGGCCGCCCATGGGGATGTAACCCGACGTCAGGCCCTTGGCGATGGACAGGGTGTCCGGTTCGAACCCCAGGGCCTGATGGGCGAACCACTCGCCGGTGCGACCGAAGCCGCCGATCACTTCGTCGGCGCACAGCAGCACGTCGTACTGGCGGCAGATGCGCTGGATTTCCGGCCAGTAGGTCTGCGGCGGGATGATCATGCCGCCCGCGCCCTGGAAGGGTTCGGCGACAAACGCGGCGACCTTGTCGGCGCCCAGTTCGAGGATCTTGTCTTCCAGCTGGCGGGCTGCACGCAGGCCGAATTCCTCGGGGCTCAGGTTGCCGTCGTGGGCAAACCAGTAGGGCTCGTCGATGTGCGCGACGTCCGGAATGCTGCCGCCCATTTCATGCATGAACTTCATGCCGCCCAGCGCCGTGGCGGCCAGCGTCGAGCCGTGGTAGCCGTTCCAGCGGCCGATCATGACCTTTTTCTCGGGCTTGCCCATCACTTGCCAGAACTTGCGCACGGTGCGGATCAGCACCTCGTTGGCCTCGGAGCCGGAATTGGTGTAGATCGCGTGGCTGTAATGCGAGGGCAGCAGGCTGAACAGCAGTTCGGACAGCTCGATCACCGCCGGGTGGGTCGTGTGGAAGAACATGTTGTAGTAGGGCAACTGCTCCAGTTGCGCGCTGGCGGCAGCGGCCAGGTCCTTGCGGCCGTAGCCCAGATTCGTGCACCACAGCCCCGACATGCCGTCCAGATACCGCTTGCCATCGTTGTCCCACAGCGACAGGCGGTCACCCCGCACCATCACGCGCGGGCCTTCCTCGTTCACGGCTTTCTGGTCGACGAATGCGTGAATGTGGTGGGCGGCATCGGACGCCTGATAGTCACGGGTACTGCGGCTGCTGTTGCGTTCAGTGTCGAGTTCGATGGACATGGCGCTTCTCCGGCGGATGGCACCCGTTGCCTGCGTTCATGGACTTCTATGAGCGGGCGAGGGCGATTGTGGGCTGAATGTGCAACAAGTTTTGTCAGATAAAAATATTTTTGTAAATAAAATAATTTTCAAAGGAAACGAATTTTCGTAACCTGCACCTCATCGAAATTCCACCGAAAGGGCACTATGACCGGGCTCAGAGAACGGCAGAAAGAACAGCGCCGACAGGACATCGCCGAAGCCGCGCTGACCTTGTTCAAGGCCAACGGCTTTGGCGTCACCACCCTTGAGCAGATCGCCAATCAGGCGGGGGTTTCGGCGCCCACGGTGGTCAATTATTTCGGCGGCAAGCAGGAGATTCTGCTCGCGTTGCTGAAGGCGCCTGACGAACAGGCGATGCGCGAAGCGAGGGCGAACCTGGATGACAACTCCGACCCGCTCGACGCCCTGTGCGAGCTCGAAGGCCTGATGACCCGTTACCAGTTGCGCGCCATGCCGGCTTCGCTGTGGCGGGAGTTGGCGCCGTTTCTGTTTACCGGTGAGCTGTCACAGGCTTTGCACCCCTGGAACGCGGCGGTGGTGGAGGAGGCCAAGACGCTGCTGGTGCGTTTTCAGAAGGTGGGCAAGGTGCGCGCGTCTGTTGACACCGACGTTGCCGCGACCCTGTTCAACCAATACGCGAACCTGGCGTTCGTTCGCCTGGCCACAGAAGCCGTACCGGATCGCGAAGCCCACGCCGCGCACATGCGCAGCGTATTGGGGCTGATGTGTCATGGGATGCTGACTGCGCCAGGAGTTGCCTGACGAAGCGGGTGCCAGCGAGGGGATCGCTGCCATTCGCTATCTCGATCTTTTTTTGTTCAGATGAAATGCATGCGCTGCATGGAGGTTCTGTTTGCGCGTATCCAACCCTTAGCTTTTTCCTGCTCTGCGACGACAAAAATCATAATTTCGCTATCCCCTGATCCTGCACAGAATGCGCCCACACCCGCCTTCGTGAAGGACACAGGTATGACAGCTGGAAATAATCAAATCGATACGCTCGTGGTCGGCGCCGGCCAGGCTGGCGTGGCCATGAGCGAACACCTGAGCAAACTGGGTGTACCCCACCTGGTGCTTGAGCGCAGCCGGATTGCCGAAGCGTGGCGTACCGGGCGCTGGGACTCGCTGGTGGCCAACGGGCCGGCCTGGCACGATCGCTTTCCGGGCCTTGAGTTCGACGACCTGAGCCCCGACGGCTTTGCCCCCAAAGAGCGGGTGGCCGATTATTTCGAAGCCTATGCGCGCAAGTTCAACGCGCCAATCCGCACCGGTGTCGAGGTGCGCAAGGTCGAACGTAACGTAGGGCGTCCGGGCTTCACCGTCGAGACGTCCGAAGGCGTGATTCAGGCCAACCGCGTGGTGGTCGCGACCGGGCCGTTCCAGCGCCCGGTCATTCCGGCCATCGCCCCCGTGGACGCACACGTCAATCAGATTCATTCCGCCGAGTACCGCAACCCCCAGCAACTGCCTGAAGGCGCGGTGCTGGTGGTCGGCGCAGGGTCTTCCGGAACGCAGATTGCCGATGAATTGCAGCGCGCCGGGCGTGAGGTGTATCTGTCCGTCGGGCAGCACGACCGGCCGCCGCGCGCCTACCGCAATCGGGATTTCTGCTGGTGGCTGGGGGTGCTCGGCGAGTGGGACCAAGCGGCGATGAAGCCGGGTCGTGAGCACGTGACCATCGCTGTGAGCGGCGCCCATGGCGGGCGAACCGTGGATTTCCGTGAACTGGCCCAGCGCGGCATGAAACTGGCGGGCGTGACCCGTTCGTTCGAAAACGGCGTGGTCAGCTTCCAGCCGGACCTGATCGAAAACCTCAAACGCGGTGACGAAAACTACCTGGCGGTGCTCGATGCCGCCGATGCGTACATCGAACGCAACGGCCTGGACCTGCCTCTGGAACCCGAAGCGCGTCGCGTGTTTCCCGATGCCGAATGCGTGCGCCAGCCCATCCTGGAGTTGGATCTGGCAAAAGCGGGCATCACCACCATCATCTGGGCCACCGGTTTTGCCACCGATTACAGCTGGATGAAGGTCGATGCGTTCGATGCCAAGGGCAAACCGGTGCATCAGCGCGGGGTGTCGAGCGAAGCGGGCATCTACTTCCTCGGCCTGCCGTGGCAGTCGCGGCGCGGATCGTCGTTCATCTGGGGCGTTTGGCACGATGCCAAATACGTCGCCGACCACATCGCCATTCAGCGCAGCTATCTGGAATACCGCGATGCCGCGCAGCGTGCCGCCAAACCGGCCGCTTGCGCTTCAGTGTCCGCGGTCGTGCCTGTTCAGGGCAAACCTGTCAACGCCTGATATTTCCGTTGCCGCGCAGCCCTCTGATCGGGGGGCGACCCGTTATCGTTTGATGGAGCAGTTTCAGATGGCACAACCGACCCACACCCGCATTCGCATGTTCAACACCAAAGAGACCTACCCGAACCAGTCGCTGGATAACGACTTGTGTCAGGCGGTCCGCGCAGGCAATACCATTTATGTCCGCGGCCAGATCGGCACCGATTTCGAAGGCAACTTGGTCGGGCTGGGCGACCCTCGCGCCCAGGCCGAGCAGGCGATGAAAAACGTCAAGCAATTGCTCGAAGAGGCAGGCTCGGACCTGTCGCACATCGTCAAGACCACCACCTACATCATCGACCCTCGCTACCGCGAGCCGGTGTATCAGGAGATCGGCAAGTGGCTCAAAGGCGTGTTCCCGATCTCCACCGGGCTGGTGATTTCGGGGCTGGGACAGCCGCAATGGCTGATGGAAATCGACGTAATCGCGGTGGTGCCGGACGACTGGCAGGCCGAGCGCTGAAACGACTGCTGCCGTAACGTCCTGCTGAACTCAAACCTGTGGGAGCGAATTCATTCGCGAATCGGTGTTTCAGGCGTACATCTGCATCGGCTGTACGGCCCTCTCCTCGGAACGCCGCCCAGAATGCATTCGCTCCCACAGGTCGCTGCGCTCGCCCAATCAGTAGCGCTGGTACTGCGAGCCGAACTCGTTGCGCACATCCGCCACGGCGTCGGTGGTCTTCAGGTCGATGCTCAGCGCGCCACGCTCGGCGGTCTGATAGGCCTTCAGGTGATCGGCGCCGTCAGAGGCCAGTTGATCCTGCGCGGCCTGCTGGCTGCTGAACTGTGCGCTCTGGAACTGTTTCAGATGCTCCGCGCCATCGGCGGCAAAGACGTTGGCAGCGAGGACGGAGAAGGCGAGGCCAAGAAGGATCTGGATTTTCATGGGAAGAGCTCCTGCAAAGGTTCAAAGGTTTTGATCGCGCCCCGTTGACGTTGGGCTGCGCTGATCGACGTGCCTAGTAAACCCCGCAGGTGTATCGCCTCTGTGTCCCGTATCCCGGTCAAGATCCGCAGCAATGTATCGCTGCCGTGGATGTACACAGAGCGATACAAAAAGCCCGTTTAATGCGCCGCCCCACCCTTGATCCCGCTGGGCAGCTGTTTGGTCAACATCACCGCCAGCATGCTGATGCCCAGCGCGATGCCGACAAAATGAAACGCATCGTTATAGGCCATGATCGCCGCCTGCTGATGGGCGATCTCGCTGAGCTTGCCCAAGGCGGCGGTTTCGTTGCCCAGGCGATCGGTCAGTTGCGCCATGCGCTCGGCGACCTGCGGGTTGGCAGGGGAGATCGATTCGCGCAGATAATCGAAGTAGGTCTTGGTCCGTGCATCCAGCAGGGTTGCGAGCAGAGCGATGCCGATGGCGCCACCCAGGTTGCGCAGGATGTTGAAAAGGCTCGAGGCCGAGCCAGCATCCTGTGGCTGGATATAAGCGGTGGCGATCAGCGAGATGGTCACCATGATCAGCGGCTGGCCCAGCGCGCGGACGATCTGAATATGGTTGAACTGGGGCCCGGCAAAATCCGGGTTGAGCACGCCGGATGAAAAGCTCGCCAGGCCAAACAGGCCGAACCCCAGCGTGCACAGCACTTTTGGCGGGATGATTTTCATCAATTGCGGCACCAGCGGGATCAGGAACAGTTGCGGAATGCCCATCCACATGATCACTTGGCCGATCTGCTGGGCGTTGTAGCCCTGAATCTGCGCCAGGTACAGCGGCAGCAGATACACCGAGCCGTACAGCCCCACACCCATGCCGACGCTGGAAATGCTCGACAAGCCGAAGTTGCGATTGCCGAGAATGCCCAGGTTGATCAGCGGCTGGGGTTTGGAGAACTGAATGATCACGAAAGTGATCAGGCTGAGCAGGGCGATGCTACCCAGGCTGACGATCAGGTTCGATTCCAGCCAGTCCTTGCGATGGCCCTCTTCAAGAAACACCTGCAGACAGCCCAGCCCCACGCCGAGGGTGACGATGCCTGCGTAGTCGGTGCTCTTGAGCAGTTCCCAGTGCGGGGCTTTTTTCTCCAGGCCGTACATCAGGCCGGCGATCATCAACAGCCCCGGCGGGACGTTGATATAGAAGATGTACTCCCAGCCGAAGTTTTCCGTCAGCCAGCCGCCCAGGGTCGGGCCGATGGAAGGGGCGAAGGTGGCGGTCATGGCGAACAGCGCCATGCCCTTGGCCCGGTGGTGTTCGGGGAGTTTGATCAACGTCAGGGTGAATGCCAGCGGAATCAGCGCGCCGCCGGTGAACCCCTGCATGGCGCGGAAGACGATCATGCTCTCCAGGCTCCAGGCCATCGAGCAGAGCAGCGAGGAGGCGAGAAACCCCAGCGATACCCATACCGCCAGCCTGCGCGCCGACAGCAGTTGGACCAGCCAGGCGGTGAGGGGAATCATGATAATTTCCGCCACCAGATAGGAGGTGGAAATCCACGAGCCTTCTTCCAGGGTGGCCGACAGCGCGCCCTGAATGTCCTTGAGCGAGGAGTTGGTGATCTGGATGTCGAGCACCGCCATGAAGGCGCCGAGCATCACGCTCATCACCGCGATCCAGTCGCGCCGGGTCGGTTCGCCGACCGGGCGGATCAGCGCGTCACCGACCACTGTCGTCGTTCGCGGGTTTGATGTTGACCGAAACGGTCACCGACATGCCCGGACGAATCTTGCCGCGCAGCGGATTGTCGCGGGCGAAAGTCAGTTTCACCGGAATGCGCTGCACCACCTTGGTGAAGTTGCCGGTGGCGTTGTCTGGCGGCAACAGGCTGAACTGTGCGCCGGACGCGGCGAACAGGCTGTTGACCCGGCCCTGGATCGGCGTGCCGGGGAAACTGTCGAAAGTCAGCTCGGCGGACTGGCCGATTTCCATGTGCTCGATCTGGGTTTCCTTGAAGTTGGCCTGCACCCAGATGTCTTCGTCAGGCACCACCGACAACAGATACGCCCCGGCCTGCACGTACTGCCCGTTGCGCGCGGCACGCTGGCCGATCAGGCCGCTGATCGGCGCATGAATCTCCGTGCGCTGCATATTGATCTGCGCCTGGGCAAGGTCCGCGCGAGCGGTGGCGATCTGCGCGTCGAGGCGTTTGAGGTCGGCGGTCAGGGCGTTGACCTGCTGGCGCTGACTTTGAGCATCGGCCTGAGCCTTGCTCACCTGTGAGCGCGCGACGCTGCTGTCGGCGGTCATGTTGGTGACCTGAGCTTCGGACACGAAACCAGGCTTGCGCAGTTTTTGCAGGCGCGCGAGATCGAGTTGCGTGCGGCCCAGCGTCGCCTGATTGGCCTGCACCTGGGCATCGCTGGCGGCGATCAGGCTCGATTGTTGAGTGAGTTTGCTCTGCGCCTGAACCCGCTCGGCCTCGCGAGTGGCGAGGGTCGCCTGGGCGCGGTCGATGGCCAGACGGAAATCATCGGGTTCCAGGCGCACCAGCAACTGGCCTTTTTCCACGTGCTGGTTGTCCTGAACCAGCACTTCGCTGACCCGCGCGCCGAGCTGGCTGGAGACCCGGGTGATTTCACCCTGTAGGTACGCGTTGTCGGTGGTTTCGAAAAAACGTCCTGTTAAATACCACTGGGCAAAGAAGGCGAGGGCGATCAGCAGAGTCAGAGTGATGAACGTCAACAGTCGTCTTATAAGCGGTGCACGCATGGTCGATCCGTCGAAAAAGAGGGGCGTATCAAGGCACGGATGATCTGGCAGTGGGTTGATACTGGCAAGCGGCAATCATGCCGTTGATGACCCGTAATCCGTAACGCAGCGATCAAAACAGGACCGGATGGATGTCATGGCATGATTTATCAAGTTTTGGGGGCTCTGGACACTGACGGCTACTGTCATTTCTGACAGTAGCCGAGCGTTTTTGCTTGGGGCTAGCATCTGGGAACGTTGAGTTGCCCCCGGAGAAAGAACATGAACAGATATTGCCTGTTGATACTGTTTTTGCTGCATGGATGTGTTCAAACACCTGAGCCGAAATCAAATTCACCTGCGCAAATAAATAGCGGAGCGCAAGTGCTGGCTGACGTGCAACGCTTGTATGCGCACACTCCGAGCAATTGCGGTTCGGATTCCAGACCCGCGTTTCTATGCAGTGGGCTTATCTTGCGAGATGCAGACTTTTCCACCAGTTTTCATGCGTGGGATCCCAGCCCTACTCAAATTGCCAAGGGCGGGGTGTCTTTCGTTTATATTCGCAAAGACTCGAAATTCCTCATGTACCAAGGCTTCACCAAGGGCTACATCCTCTTTCCCGAATTCGAGCGTCCAGCGGATAAAATGAAGTTGATGGTGGAATGTCTCTTTCCAATGGATGGAAGTACTGATTATCGACAGGACCATGGTTGTGGCAAAGGACCGTATCCCAACTATGTCGCCAGTGATCGCTGTCATAGATTACAACCGGCCGTGAGCACGGCGGCACAATGGGTTGACCATTATTACAAGAATGGCACTGCTTACAGATCCCTTCATCAATGCGCCTTCAGTGTTCCTGACAGTGCCAATCAATATGCTGGGCCTACGTTTAATGCGGCATTAGCATCAATGGCCTTGCTCAATAGTCTTCATCAGAATGCATCGTTCAACACCTGGAATGAGATGCTCGTTGACGTATGGGGGCAAGGGCTGGGTCGCTCTCTGCCGATTAAAGCGTTCTGGTATCGCACAAATGGTCAGACCAATGGGTTGGCCGATGCGCAGAAGATTCAGCACGACTTTCAATGCTCCTCTACGGGCGGCGGCGTGAAAGTTCCGCTGATCAGGGTGATGCCGCCGCGAACGCCTGATGAGGACTTCATGTTCCAGTACAACGAGGCCGATCAATCGACAGCCCCGTGTACGTAAAACGAAGCGATGCGGGTAGAGCGGCGAGGGGCGGCCCTGCTACCATCCGGTCCTTGATCCATTTGCTCGAGATTTTTCATGACCGTTCGTACCCGCATCGCGCCATCGCCGACCGGCGACCCCCACGTTGGCACGGCTTACATCGCACTCTTCAACTATTGCTTTGCCAAACAGCACGGCGGCGAATTCATCCTGCGCATTGAAGACACCGATCAGCTGCGCTCGACCCGCGAGTCCGAACAACAGATCTTCGACGCGCTGCGCTGGCTCGGCATCGAGTGGAGCGAAGGCCCGGACGTCGGTGGTCCTCACGGCCCGTACCGCCAGAGCGAGCGCGGCGACATCTATAAGAAGTACACCCAGCAACTGGTCGACGCCGGTCACGCCTTCCCGTGCTTCTGCACCGCCGAAGAATTGGACCAGATGCGCGCCGAGCAGATGGCCCGTGGCGAAACCCCGCGCTACGACGGCCGTGCGCTGCTGCTGTCCAAGGAAGAAGTCGAGCGTCGCCTGGCCGCTGGCGAACCCCATGTCATCCGCATGAAGGTGCCGAGCGAGGGCGTGTGTGTGGTGCCGGACATCCTGCGTGGCGAAGTCGAAATCCCGTGGGACCGCATGGACATGCAGGTGCTGATGAAGACCGACGGCCTGCCGACCTACTTCCTGGCCAACGTCGTCGACGACCACCTGATGGGCATCACCCACGTGCTGCGCGGCGAAGAATGGCTGCCGTCGGCACCGAAGCTGATCCTGCTCTACGAATACTTCGGCTGGGAGAAGCCGGCGCTGTGCTACATGCCGCTGCTGCGTAACCCGGACAAGAGCAAACTGTCCAAACGCAAGAACCCGACCTCGGTGACTTTCTACGAGCGCATGGGCTTCATGCCCGAAGCAATGCTCAACTACCTGGGCCGCATGGGCTGGTCGATGCCGGACGAGCGTGAGAAGTTCTCGCTGCAGGAAATGGTCGACCATTTCGACCTGAACCGCGTCTCGCTGGGTGGCCCGATTTTCGACATCGAGAAGCTGTCCTGGCTCAACGGCCAGTGGCTGCGCGAGCTGCCGGTCGAGGAATTCGCTGCGCGCGTGCAGAAGTGGGCGTTCAACAGCGATTACATGATGAAGATCGCGCCCCACGTTCAGGGCCGCGTCGAGACCTTCAGCCAGGTCGCGCCGTTGGGCGGGTTCTTCTTCGCGGGCGCCGTGAACCCTGATCCGAAGCTGTTCGAGCACAAGAAACTGTCGCCTGAGCAGGTGCGTCAGGTGATGCAGTTGATCCTGTGGAAGCTCGAATCCCTGCGCCAGTGGGAAAAAGACACTATCACCGGCTGCATCCAGGCGGTGGTCGAGCATTTGCAGCTCAAGCTGCGTGATGCGATGCCGCTGATGTTCGCTGCAATCACCGGGCAAGCCAACTCGGTGTCAGTGACCGATGCCATGGAAATTCTCGGCCCCGATCTGACTCGCTACCGTCTGCGTCAGGCGCTGGACCTGCTGGGCGGCGTGTCGAAGAAAGAAAACAAAGAGTGGGAAAAGCTGCTCGGCGCGATCGGCTGACGGACCGTCAGTCACCGCACGTCTGCAACGCCAGGCCTGTGATGGCCGGTCAACCCCCTGATTTTGCGCGGGCAGAATCAGGGGAGGGCGGTAAGTGATTGTTATCCCGGAAAATTCTTTTGAAATTTGTTTAAAAAAAGTTTGACAGGTATCCGGGTCGCACTTAATATGCGCCCCGTCCACACGGCAACACAGAAACACAGCGGCAACGCAGGTGTGATGTGAAAGTGTAATGTGGGGCTATAGCTCAGCTGGGAGAGCGCCTGCATGGCATGCAGGAGGTCAGCGGTTCGATCCCGCTTAGCTCCACCAATTTAGAGGCTTCAAGGTTGGCTACACTGCCTTGAAGTTTGTACCGTAAATCGGAACCAGCACCGATCAGGTACACAAGGGTTACGTCCCCTTCGTCTAGTGGCCTAGGACACCGCCCTTTCACGGCGGTAACAGGGGTTCGAGTCCCCTAGGGGACGCCAGTTTCACCGAGTGACGCCGCAAGGTTGATCTCCGCCGAGAGGCGTAAATTCGGGGCTATAGCTCAGCTGGGAGAGCGCCTGCATGGCATGCAGGAGGTCAGCGGTTCGATCCCGCTTAGCTCCACCAATTTTGCCAGGGTTCGTCGAGATGTAATGACGAACCTGACTGAAGGTTTTGCGTCCCCTTCGTCTAGTGGCCTAGGACACCGCCCTTTCACGGCGGTAACAGGGGTTCGAGTCCCCTAGGGGACGCCACGATTTCTCGCTCTGCGAGACCAAGGGTCATTCGATTATTGAATGGCCCTTTTGTTTTTCTGGGGTTTTATTTGTCCCGCCCACCTGGTCGCTCTGACCGCCCTGAAGACTTCCGCTCCTTGCCATCCCCGATGATGCAGATAATATTACTGCCATCATCCCGGAGGCGGACATGAACGATAAAAAAGCACAAACCCGCGAACGCATCCTCACCGCAGCCAGCGCTGCGTTGATTGCTCGTGGTCCGGTGGAGCCCAGCGTCAACGAGATCATGGGCGCGGCCGGGCTGACCGTCGGCGGCTTTTACGCGCATTTCGACAGCAAGGAAGCCCTGATGCTGGAGGCGTTCAGTCAATTGCTGGCCGAGCGCCGGGAGATGGTCGCCAAGATCGACGACCAACTGCCAGGCGAAGAACGCCGAGCCTTGCTCGCTGCCTTTTACCTGTCACGCAAGCACCGCGACGCTGAAGAGCACGCCTGCCCGCTGCCGACGGCGATCGGGGAGATGGCCCGGCTGTCGGATGACTTTCGCGGCGCGCTGTCCGAGCACGTCGAGCTGATGATCGCGCAACTGGCCGCGAGCCCCGAAGAAACCGATAAGACCCTGGCCGACATCGCCCTGATGCTCGGCGGTTTGGCGTTGGCCCGTGCATTGGGGCCGAACGAGCTGTCCGACCGCGTGCTGCGCGCTGCCAAGTCGGCCATGCAGTGAGGCGTTCCTGACAGATCGAAACCCACCCGCGACGCTTTTGGTTACACTGCCCCGCGAATGTATTTATGAGGGCAGGAGTGAGCATGGTCTGGGATCTGGCAACGCCGTTCGTCATCGATCTACAGGTGGGCGAGGAGGATATCGATGGATTGGGGCACGCCAACAATGCCGTGTACGTCACCTGGCTTGAGCGCTGTGCGTGGCGTCATTCGCAGCAACTCGGCCTGGACCTGACCGAATACCGGCGCCTGGACCGGGCGATGGCGGTGGTCCGCCACGAAATCGATTACTTGGCCAGCGCTTACCAGGACGACGAGCTGCAACTGGCCACCTGGATCGTCGACTGGGACCAGAAGCTCAAGATGACCCGGCGCTTCCAGCTCAAGCGGCCCGGCGACGGCGTCACCCTGCTGCGGGCACAAACCACTTTTGTCTGCATCGAGCTGTCCTCCGGCAAGCCGAAACGTATGCCCACCGAGTTCATCGAAGGCTACGCGCCGGCGCTGCAGATGGCTGTTTCCTGACACACGGCCCGTTCCCAATCCGGCCGCCACTGCGTAAACTGCCGGACTTTTTTCGAGTGTGACCCATGCAAATTGCTCTGGCGCCCATGGAAGGCCTGGTCGATGACATCCTGCGCGATGTACTGACTCAGGTCGGCGGCATCGACTGGTGCGTGACCGAATTCATCCGGGTGACCGAGCGTCTGCTGCCGGAACACTATTTCCACAAGTTCGCCTCTGAACTGCTCACCGGCGCGAAAACCCGCGCGGGCGTGCCGTTGCGCGTGCAGCTGCTGGGTTCCGATCCGGTGTGCCTGGCGGAAAACGCGGCGTTGGCCGCCGAGCTGGGCGCGCCGGTCATCGACCTCAACTTCGGTTGTCCGGCCAAGACCGTGAACAAATCCCGCGGTGGTGCGGTTCTGCTGAAAGAGCCTGAGCTGTTGCACTCGATCCTCAGCCATGTGCGCCGCGCCGTGCCTGCGCACATCCCGGTCACCGCCAAAATGCGCCTGGGCTACGACAGCACCGAGCCTGCACTCGATTGCGCGCGGGCGCTGGAGGCGGGCGGCGCCGAACACATCGTGGTCCACGCGCGCACCAAGGTCGATGGCTATAAGCCGCCCGCGCACTGGGAGTGGATCGGCAAGATCCAGGATGTGGTGAAAATCCCGATCATCGCCAATGGCGAAATCTGGACCGTTGATGACTGGCGCCGCTGCCGGGAAATCTGTGGCGCGCGGGACATCATGATCGGTCGCGGTCTGGTGGCGCGCCCGGATCTGGGTCGACAGATCGCGGCCGCTGAAGCAGGGCGTGAAGTCGTCGAAATGACCTGGCAGCAATTGCAGCCGTTGTTACAGCACTTCTGGCAGCAGGCCCTGGCCAAGATGACCCGCGTGCAGGCGCCGGGCCGGCTCAAGCAGTGGGTGGTGTTGCTGACCAAGAGTTACCCCGAGGCGACCGTGCTGTTCGATTTGTTGCGCCGCGAAACCGACTGCGAGCGGATCAGCCAGATGCTGGGCGTCACTGAGCCTGCAGCAGCCTGAAAAAAAATTTTCATAGCGACTCTTGAAACAGAAGTGACTGTCCTTATCTAGGGATTACGCGATGCCGAAGTCGGGTCGCGCAGATGAACACTTGCTGATAAATCAGGAGATTTCACATGACTACCGCATTTTCTCTGGCTCCATTGTTTCGTTCTTCCGTAGGCTTCGACCGTTTCAACGACCTGTTCGAATCGGCGGCCCGGAACGAATCGGCCAGCACCTATCCTCCCTACAACGTCGAAAAACACGCTGACGATCAATACCGCATTGTCATCGCAGCGGCGGGTTTTCAGGAAGAAGACCTGGAACTGCAGGTCGAGAAGGGTGTGCTGACCGTCACCGGCAGCAAGCGCGACAACACCGCAGAAGGCGTCACCTTCCTGCACCAGGGCATCGCCCAGCGCGCATTCAAGCTGTCGTTCCGTCTGGCAGATCACATCGAGGTGCAGAATGCTGCACTGGTCAATGGCCTGCTGAACATCGACCTGCTGCGTCTGGTGCCTGAAGAGGCCAAGCCAAAACGCATCCAGATCAACGGTCAGAAAACCCTGGCGCACTGATTCAAACGCCAGCCATGAAAAAGGCGCCCTGCGAGGCGCCTTTTTCGTTTTCTGCACAGTTGTCTGTCCAGCGAACTCAGGTAAGCGGGCAGCTTCGTTAGCTTCCCGGTTCGGCCTGGGCATCGAGCAACGCCATGAAGGCCCGAGCGGCGTTCGACAGCGTGCGTTCCGTGTGAACGATGTAGCCCAGCTGGCGCCGCAGCTGGATGCCTGGAAGCGGAATACGCGTCACTTGCTCGTCCAGCATGGTTCTGGGCAGCACGCTCCAGGCCAGACCGATGGACACCATCATCTTGATCGTCTCCATATAGTTGGTGCTCATGGCGATGTTCGGCTTCAGGCCCTGGGCCTCGCAGAGCCCGCTGACGATGTGGTGGGTGAAGGTGTTGCCGCCGGGAAACACCGCCGGGTAACCCGCGATATCCGCGAGGCTGACGTTCGGCGTGTTGGCCAGCGGGTGTTCGGGGGCTGCGACGAAATCCAGCGGGTCATCCCACACCGGCACGGCCTTGATCAGTAAATGGGGCTCCGGGGCGAGGGTGATCACCGCCAGCTCAGCGCGGCCGTGGAGGATCTCCTCGTAGGCCACCTCAGAGTCGAGAAACTCGATGTCCAGCGCGACATCAGGATACGTGCGGGTGAACGCTCTTAATAAAGAGGGCAGGCGATGCAGGCCGATGTGGTGGCTGGTCGCCAGGCTCAATCGGCCGGTCACCTCGCCGGTCAGGTTGGTTAGCGCCCGGCGTGTGTCGTCGAGCACGTTGAGGATCTGGTAGGCGCGGGGTAACAGGGCGCGGCCGGCTTCTGTCAGGCTGACTTCCCGTCCCAGACGATCGAACAGGCGTACATTGAGCTGTGACTCAAGTCCGGCGATACGCTTGCTGATGGCCGGTTGGGTCAGGTGCAGACGTTCACCCGCGGCCGAGAAGCTGCCTGTCTCGGCGATGGCAATAAAGGCGTTGAGGTTGGCCAGATCCATCTCGAATTCCTATTGGTTATCCAAAGCATAAAAAATATGAATTTGAGTTATTTAAGCATATTCCATAGCATCCCCCACAAGCCAAGGGTCTTTTGCTGTGCGGAAAAGGCACCGGTGACCCGGCAACAAAATACGCTGATACGGATGCCCTGAACCAAGGCGGGCCGCTGCGAAGAACCCTTCAGCACACATCCAGAGAAAGTCTGGGTTTGAGCTGGTTGCGCACGACCCCTAGCATCCGCCCTACAAGCCAAAGGTCATTGCCTGTCAATGGACCCAAGGCATAGAAACACGCTGATGAGGAAAACGTCTGATGGCCGGCAAAACGCTCTATGACAAGCTCTGGGATTCGCATTTGGTCAAACAGCGCGACGATGGTTCGGCGCTGATCTACATCGACCGCCACATCATCCACGAAGTGACTTCGCCGCAAGCGTTCGAAGGCCTGCGTCTGGCGGGCCGCAAGCCATGGCGCATCGACGCCAACATCGCGACCCCGGACCACAACGTGCCGACCACCCCTGAGCGCAAGGGCGGCATCGAAGCCATCGCCGACCAGGTTTCGCGCCTGCAGGTCCAGACGCTGGACGACAACTGCGACGAATACGGCATCACTGAATTCAAGATGAACGACTCCCGTCAGGGCATCGTCCACGTGATCGGCCCGGAGCAGGGCGCCACCTTACCGGGCATGACCGTGGTCTGCGGCGACTCCCATACCTCGACCCACGGCGCGTTCGGCGCACTGGCTCACGGTATCGGCACCTCCGAGGTCGAGCACGTGCTCGCCACTCAGTGTCTGGTCGCCAAAAAAATGAAAAACATGCAGGTGAAGGTCGAAGGCAAGCTGCCGTTCGGCGTCACCGCCAAGGACATTGTCCTGGCCATCATCGGCAAGATCGGCACCGCCGGCGGTAACGGCCATGCCATCGAATTCGCCGGCAGCGCCATCCGCGACCTGTCCGTCGAAGGCCGCATGACCATCTGCAACATGTCCATCGAGGCCGGCGCGCGCGTGGGTCTGGTGGCGACAGACGAAAAGACCATTGCCTACGTCAAGGGGCGTCCATTCGCACCGAATGCCGATCAGTGGGATGCCGCCGTCGAGGCCTGGAAAGACTTGGTGTCCGACGACGACGCGGTGTTTGACACCGTGGTCGAACTGGACGCTGCGCAGATCAAGCCGCAAGTCAGCTGGGGTACTTCCCCGGAAATGGTCCTCGCCGTGGATCAGAATGTTCCGGACCCGGCGCAGGAAGCCGATCTGGTCAAGCGCGGCTCCATCGAGCGCGCACTGAAGTACATGGGCCTGAAGGCCAATCAGGCGATCACCGATATCCAACTCGATCGCGTGTTCATCGGTTCGTGCACCAACTCGCGGATCGAAGATTTGCGCGCTGCGGCTGAGATCGCCAAAGGCCGCAAAGTGGCTTCGACCATCAAGCAGGCCATCGTTGTGCCGGGCTCGGGTCTGGTCAAGGCCCAGGCCGAGAAGGAAGGTCTGGACAAGGTCTTCATCGAGGCCGGTTTCGAATGGCGTGAGCCCGGTTGCTCCATGTGTCTGGCGATGAACCCGGACCGCCTGGAAAGTGGCGAGCATTGCGCGTCCACGTCCAACCGCAACTTCGAAGGCCGTCAGGGTGCCGGTGGTCGTACGCACCTGGTGAGCCCGGCGATGGCAGCGGCGGCGGCGGTCAATGGCCGTTTCGTCGATGTTCGCACCCTGAGCCAGCACTAAGGAGCCCCACATGAAGCCTTTTACTCAACACACTGGTTTGGTCGCTCCGCTGGATCGTGCCAACGTCGACACCGACCAGATCATTCCCAAGCAATTCCTGAAGTCGATCCGCCGCACCGGTTTCGGTCCGAATCTGTTCGACGAATGGCGTTACCTGGATGTGGGTCAGCCGTATCAGGACAATTCCAAGCGTCCGCTGAACCCTGATTTCGTGCTCAACCACGAACGTTATCAGGGCGCCAGCGTATTGCTGGCCCGTGAAAACTTCGGCTGCGGTTCGAGCCGCGAGCACGCGCCGTGGGCGCTGGAAGAATACGGTTTCCGCAGCATCATCGCGCCGAGCTATGCCGACATCTTCTTCAACAACAGCTTCAAGAACGGCCTGTTGCCGATCATTCTGAGCGAAAGCGAAGTCGACGAGTTGTTCAAGGCTGTGGAAGCCAAACCGGGCTACCAGCTGAAAGTGGACCTCCAAGCGCAGACCGTGATCGCCGAAGATGGCAAGGTGTACCGCTTTGAAATCGACGCGTTCCGCAAGCACTGCCTGCTCAACGGCCTGGACGATATCGGCCTGACCCTGGTGGATGGTGATGCGATTGCAACGTTCGAGAGCAAGCATCGTGCTTCGCAGCCGTGGCTCTTCCGGTAAAAGCAGCTACAAGTTTTCAGCCACAAGCGGCAAGTTGGGACGCGGCGCGGCTTCTTCTTGCAGCTTGCCGCTTGAAACTTGCAGCTCCCGAGTCGGCCTCGCTCCAGAGGCCGACCGCCATTTTGAAACGAGGGCGTTATGAGCAAACAGATTCTGATTCTCCCAGGTGACGGTATTGGTCCGGAAATCATGGCCGAAGCGGTCAAGGTACTGGAGCTGGCCAACGAGAAGTATCAGCTGGGTTTCGAACTGAGCCACGACGTCATCGGTGGCGCGGCGATCGACAAGCACGGCGTGCCATTGGCCGACGAAACGCTGGATCGCGCACGTGCTGCCGACGCGGTGCTGCTGGGCGCTGTGGGCGGCCCGAAATGGGACGCCATCGAGCGCGACATCCGTCCTGAGCGCGGCTTGCTGAAAATCCGTTCGCAACTGGGCCTGTTCGCCAACCTGCGTCCGGCCATCCTCTATCCGCAACTGGCCGATGCCTCGAGCCTCAAGCCTGAGATCGTTGCGGGTCTGGACATCCTAATCGTTCGCGAGTTGACCGGCGGTATCTACTTCGGCGCGCCACGGGGCACCCGCGAGCTGGAAAACGGCGAGCGTCAGTCTTACGATACCCTCCCGTACAGCGAGAGCGAGATCCGCCGCATTGCCCGCGTGGGCTTCGACATGGCTCACGTGCGTGGCAAAAAGCTGTGCTCGGTGGACAAGGCCAACGTGTTGGCCTCCAGCCAGCTGTGGCGTGAAGTGGTCGAGCAAGTGGCCAGGGATTACCCGGACGTCGAGCTGAGCCATATGTACGTGGACAACGCCGCGATGCAACTGGTCCGTGCACCCAAACAGTTCGACGTGATGGTCACCGACAACATGTTCGGCGACATCCTCTCCGACGAAGCGTCAATGCTCACCGGCTCCATCGGCATGCTGCCGTCGGCGTCCCTGGATTCGAACAACAAGGGCATGTACGAGCCTTGCCACGGTTCGGCGCCGGACATCGCGGGCAAAGGCGTTGCCAACCCGCTGGCGACCATCCTGTCGGTGTCGATGATGCTGCGTTACAGCTTCAATCAGCACACCGCAGCCGACGCCATCGAGAAGGCCGTCAGCCTGGTTCTGGACCAGGGCCTGCGCACCGGTGACATCTGGTCCGAAGGCAATGCCAAGGTCGGTACGCAAGAAATGGGCGACGCCGTAGTCGCCGCGCTGCGCAATCTGTAATATCTCGGGCCCACTGCTGCAATGTCGAGCCTAGCGGCTCTGCGCAAGAGGGGCCCCACTTTTAATTAAGGTGTAGTTGCGATGAAACGTGTAGGTCTGGTCGGTTGGCGCGGTATGGTTGGTTCCGTGCTCATGCAGCGCATGCTGGAAGAGCAGGATTTCGATCTCATTGAGCCGGTATTTTTCACCACCTCCAACGTCGGCGGACAAGGCCCGTCGGTGGGCAAGGACATTGCGCCGTTGAAAGATGCCTACAGCATCGACGAGCTCAAGACCCTTGACGTGGTACTGACCTGCCAGGGCGGCGACTACACCAACGAGGTGTTCCCCAAGCTGCGCGAAGCGGGCTGGCAGGGCTACTGGATCGATGCGGCCTCGGCCCTGCGTATGCAGGACGACGCGGTCATCGTCCTGGACCCGGTCAACCGCAAGGTCATCGACCAGCAGCTGGACACCGGCACCCGGAACTTCATCGGCGGCAACTGCACCGTCAGCCTGATGCTGATGGGCCTGGGCGGTCTGTTCGAGGCCGGTCTGGTCGAGTGGATGAACGTCATGACGTATCAGGCGGCCTCCGGTGCCGGCGCGCAGAACATGCGTGAACTGATCAAGCAGATGGGCGCGATCAACGCCTCGGTTTCGGACGAACTGGCCAACCCGGCCAGCGCGATCCTGGACATCGACCGCAAAGTGGCCGAGGCCATGCGCAGCGACAGCTTCCCGACCGAGAACTTCGGTGTGCCTTTGGCCGGCAGCCTGATCCCGTGGATTGACAAGGAACTGCCGAACGGTCAGAGCCGTGAAGAGTGGAAAGGCCAGGCAGAGACCAACAAGATCCTGGGTCGCTTCAAGAGCCCGATCCCGGTCGACGGCATCTGCGTGCGCATCGGCGCGATGCGGTGCCACAGCCAGGCGCTGACCATCAAGCTCAACAAGGATGTGCCGATCGCGGATATCGAAGGCATGATCAGCCAGCACAACCCATGGGTGAAGCTGGTGCCGAACAACCGTGAGGCCAGCATCCAGGAACTGAGCCCGACGTCGGTGACCGGCACGTTGAACATTCCGGTGGGGCGTCTGCGCAAGCTGAACATGGGGTCGCAGTATCTGGGTGCGTTTACCGTGGGTGACCAGTTGCTGTGGGGCGCCGCCGAGCCGCTGCGCCGCATGCTGCGGATTTTGCTGGAGCGTTGATACGCGCTTTGTGTTCTGAAAAAACGCCTCTTTGAAGAGGCGTTTTTTTTGTCCATGAACGGCAACAGGTGAAGGTGAACGCCTTACCTGTGGGAGCGAATTCATTCCTACCGGCGCGAGAGTTTGATCGGTACTCTCTACGAGGGCAAAGTCAAGGCCAGTACCAAGGCCGGCGACTTCGACGGCATGAAACCCAGCATCACCGGCTGGGCCCAGGTGACCGGCCACAACACCATTTTCCTCGACGACCGAGACCCGCTCGCCCATGGCTTTCAGCTGGCGTAGGGGGCAGGGCGTTGCAGTGTAAGCAGCTCCGAGCGATGTAGACAAAGGCGTGCGGAGCTGCCTTTTTCAGTACCGAGGCAGACGTTGAGCGAAAGACGAGAGTTCAGTGGGGGCATGAAGGGCAAGAACCTTCGTTACCTGGACGAGAATAAAAACGCCCCCAGTGCTACCACCCGGGCAGGGTTTCTGCTGCTCGAACATTTTTCCCTGCCAGCCTTCACCCAAGTGCTGGACACCATCGTCACCGCCAACCTGTTGCGCCCGAAGCTGTTCACCTCGCGCACCTTCGGCCTGCAGGAGGGTGAGGTCGTCAGCGACCTGGGCCTGGTGATTCGCCCTGATGGCAAGCTTGAGTTGCCTGCACTGAAAAACCTCGACCTGCTGGTTATCTGCGGCGGCTATCGCACCGAGCTCAAAGCCAGCGAGGCGTTGATCGACCTGCTGATCACCGCCTCCGAACTGGGCTTGACCCTGGCCGGATTGTGGAACGGCGCGTGGTTCCTGGGTGCGGCGGGGCTGCTGGAAGGCTACCGCTGCGCGATCCACCCAGAGCATCGCCCGGCCCTGGCGGAGATTTCCAAAGTCACTCACGTCACCAGCGAACCCTTTGTGGTCGATCGTGGGCGACTCACCTCGTCAAGCCCGTCGGGCGCGTTCCACATGGCGCTGGAGTGGATCAAAGCGCTGCACGACAAAGCGCTGGTCGAAGGCATCGAGGACATCCTTTCTTTCGAAGAGTCGCGTTACCGACGCATCAAGCCCAGCCGCCACATCACCGTCAGCGCGCCCCTAAAAGAAGTCGTCAAGCTCATGGACGCCAACCTCGAAGAACCGCTGGAAATGGAGCAACTGGCCGTCTATGCCGGTCGCTCGCGACGGCAGATCGAGCGCTTGTTCAAGGAGCAACTGGGCACCACGCCGCAGCGTTATTACCTGGAACTGCGTATCACCGAAGCGCGGCGCCTGCTGCAGCACACCGAACTGTCCCAAGTCGAAGTGCTGGTGGCCTGCGGATTCGTCTCGCCCAGCCATTTCAGCAAGTGCTACAGCTCGTACTTTGGCTACCGGCCTTCGAAGGAAAAACGCCTGGTCAAGTGAGCGCCACGGCTAGTCTTCGGAACGCTGCGAGCGCTCACGGTCGTGGGCGTAATGGCGAACCAGAGGGAAGGCTGGCAGCCACGACTCACGGCGCACGGTCCACAGCTCGTAGGTGGGCTTGAATTGATCGGGAGCGTCCAGTGCGCCGAGATGCACCTCGATTTCGTCTTCGCTGCGGCCAAATACTGATGAGCCGCAGCGAGGGCAGAAATGCCGCCCCGCGTAGCTGTGGGTTTCGCCTTCGATGGTCACTGCATCCTGAGGAAAAATCGCCGACGCGCCGAACAATGCGCCGTGGTGTTTGCGGCAGTCCAGGCAGTGGCAGAGGCCGACGCGGTAGGGCTGGCCAGTGGTCGTGATGCGCACGTCGCCGCAGAGGCAGCTGGCGGTGGAGTGTTTCATGGAGGGGCTCCTTGAACCGGATCGTTGAAGTAGTGACAACGAACGATCCGATTCCTTTCGCCGATCTTGCTTGCGCCCGAAGCCGCATGGGCAACTCTGATCCCGTTTCTGCCCTCCGGCCAGAATCATAAGCGAGAGTCAGGCGCAGAAATCAATCCGGCGAAAGCTCACAAAAGCGGATGCGATTGCCGAACGGATCGGCGATTTCCATTACTTTGCCCCAGCCCTGTTCTTCAATGCCCGGATGCGCATGTGTGTAGCGCTTGGCGTTGAGCTCTTCACACAGCGTTTCGATGCCGATCACCGGCACGAATACCGTCGAGCCGGGGCTGGCGTCGCCGTGGTGGCCGGTGAGGTGGATCAGCAGGTCGCCTCGGCGAGCTTGGGCGTACAGTGGCAAATCGTCGGCGAAGCGGTGTTCCCATTCGATGCTGAAGCCCAGGAACTCCACGTAGAACGCCTTGGCGTGTTCTTCCGAAAAGATGCGCAGCAACGGGATGGCAGGGGATATCTGCATGATTCAACACTCCTTGATGATCAGGGCCGGGAGTCTACTCGAATGAGAGGGTGTGACGCAGGCGACGTTTCCGACCGGAGGTATCGCAGCCGAAACGAGGTTGCCGAGCAAGGGCACATCGCCATCTGTATAGTGGCGATGTGATTCCTGTCCCTGGGCATTGTCCATGAAACCCCTGTGCCCAATTTGGTTCGTTTGCTGCGCCTTCTTTGCCACTTTGCAGGCCCACGGCGCCGAGCAGACACTGCGTGTGCTGGCTTGGCCAGGGTATGCGGACAGCGATCTGGTGAGCGTTTTCGAGAAGCGCAACAAGGTCAAGGTTGAAGTCACGCTGGTCGGCAGTGATGAAGTGCTGCGCAGCAAACTGGCGGAAAACCAGGGTGGCGATTTCGACGTCATCGCGGCGAACACCGCGGAAATTCATAATTATGCCAGTCAGGGCCTGTTGCAGCCGCTGCAGCCTGAGCACATCGCCAATACCGCACGTCAGCTCCCGCGCTTTCGCGATTATTCGCGTTTGCCCGATATCGTCGTCGCAGGCCAACTGTACGCTGTGCCTTACGTGTGGTCCGACATGGGGCTGATCTACGATCGCAAGCAATTCAGCCAGCCGCCGGAGTCCATTGAGAGCATGTGGGATGCACGTTTTCAGGGGCGCGTGCTGGCGTTTAACACCAGCAACCATAATTTTTCCCTGGCAAGCCTGGCGCTGGGCGGCGATCCGTTTCGCATCCGGCCCGGCGATTTCCCCAAGGTCACAGCCAAGCTGATCGCCTTGCGCCGCAACGTCCTGACCTTTTACTCACTGCCCGAAGAAGCCGCCGAACTGTTTCGCAGCCATTCGGCGGCGCTGATTTTCGCCAACTATGGGCGCCAGCAGCTCAAGCAATTGCGCGAGGCCGGCGCCGATGTCGGTTATGTGGTGCCGCGCGAAGGTGCGTTGGCCTGGCTCGATTGCTGGGCCATCAGCAAGGGTGCCCGTAATCCGTCACTGGCGGCGGCGTGGATCAACTACATGCTCGAGCCCGAGGTCAGCCGGGCGATCACCGAGCGCCAGGATTTGTCCAACACCCTGCAGGAGCCCGCCGATGCCAGCCCGTCGAACCGCTTGATCTGGCTGCGTCCCGTGGAAGATGACGCGCGCCGCGCCGCCCTTTGGCAGCGCATTGTGTCCGGCGAACGCCCGCCCCTGGGAGAAGCGCGATGAGGTTTGGCATCGCGTTCAAGCTTGGTTGCCTAATGGCGCTATTTGGCATGCTGCCCGTCGGGCTTGCCGGTTACTACACCTACAACAGCAGCCGGGAAATGCTCCTGCGCGCCGCCGAGCGCGACCTGCTGACCTCGGTGCAAGTGCTGGGGCGCAATCTGCACGCCAGCCTGCGCAACATCTCGCTGGATGCCGCGGTGCTGACCAACGGCCCGCAGGTCCATGACCTGGGTGACATCGAGGACGCAGAAAAGCGCAATGTCGTGCAGAGCAATCTGGCCGAGTCGTTCCGCGCGATGCTGCTGGCGCACCCCGACTACATGCAGATCCGCCTGATCAGCGCTACCGATTACGGCCTTGAACTGGTGCGCGAAGACCGCGACGGCCCGAACATCGTCAGGGTCGAGGGCGCCGACCTGCAGGAGAAGGCCCACTACGCCTATGTGTTCGAAACATTGCGGCTCAAGCCGGGCGAGGTGCGCATCTCGCCGATCGTCATCAACCATGAGCAGGGCGCGCACTCGGGGCTGGGCAAGCCGACGCTGCATGTCTCGACGCCGGTTGCCGACCCCTCGGGCAAGGTCTTCGCGCTGCTGGTGGTCAACGTTGACCTGGATCAGCTATTCAGCCAACTGCAAGGCGATCTGCCGAGGGAATATCAGGTCTACCTGAGCAATCGCTGGGGCGATCTGCTGGTGCATCCGGATCACCGCCGCACCTTTGGCTTCGATCAGGGGCGCCGGCTGTTCCTGCAGGACGAATTCCCCGAGGTCTCGCGGCTGCTGGCAGAGAAGGGCCCCAGCGCACTGATCAGCCGCAGTGTCGAACAGGGCCAGCAGGACCGCCTGGTGGCGGCGTTCGTGCGTTTGTCACACAGCGACGGGTCTGAGCCTTTCGTGGTGCTGGGGCTGGGCCAGCCGCAGAGTCATGTGCTGGCCCAGGCGTCGCGGGCAGGCACCAACATCCTGCAGATCGCCCTGCTGTTCAGCGCCCTGGCATTGCTGGCGGCGGTCATCGCTTCCCGCGCGTTGATCCGGCCTTTGCGCAGCATGACCGATGCCGTGGAGCTGTTTTCTCGCGAACGCAAGGTCAGCGAACTGTCGCCTCGCGAGGATGAATTGGGCCTGCTGGCCCGACGTTTTCAGTCGATGAAACAGGAAATTCTCACCCAGCTCGCCGACCTGACCAGCAGCCGTGCGGCGTTCGAACACTTGGCGCGGCATGACCCACTGACCGAACTGCCGAACCGGCGCATGTGTTTTGAAGTGCTGGAGCAGGCCCTGGTCACGGCGAGGGAGAGGGGTCAGAAGATGGCCTTGTTGTTTGTGGACCTGGATCATTTCAAGGAAATGAACGACCAGTATGGCCATCGCTTCGGTGATCAGGTACTGCAGGCGGTGGCCAAGCTGCTGACCTCGGCCAGCGAGGGGGCCGACTGCGTGGCGCGTCTGGGCGGCGATGAATTCGTCATCTGCTTCAACGACGTCAAAGACCCGCAGAAGATCGTCGGCTTGCTGGAAAAGCTGCACCAGTGCTTCCAGTTGCCGCTGTTCATCGACGGGCATCGCGTGCAGATCCACGCGAGCATGGGCGTCAGCCTGTTTCCGCGCGATGGCAATGACATCGGCACGCTGATCCAGCATGCCGATCACGCGATGTACCAAGCCAAGAGCGCTGGCCGCAACCGCTATTCCTTCGAGGTGCAGGGCGAGGAGTGACCTGGCCTGCAACCGAAGGTCAGTTGATGCTGTCGTTGCTGCCGAAGGTGCGCGCACACGTCCAGCCTGCTACCAGCACCGGCAGCGCCAGACACCACAGGCCGATGGCCAGGTACAACAGCGCAGCGCCGATACAGCCGGCGGTAAAGCCCAAGAGATTCAGGCCGATCGGCTTGAGGCGCCCACGGATGGCCGCGCGTTCTTGCACGTCACGCAGGCCGATCAGCGCGAACACATCGATTGCGCCCTGGGTGACGTTGCCGGTCATCAGCGTCGTCGGCGGCGCGCCCTTGAGGTGTTGGCGTGAGATCGCGTTCTGAATCGCCATGGCGGCAACGCCGGTCATGCCGGTGATCAGCGCCGCTGCGCTGTCGCCGTCGTTGAATGGGCCAAGCACAATGGCCAGCACGCCAAACAGTGCCAGCAGCATCGTGTGCAGGATCAGCAGCGGACGCAGCGGCACAAGCCCGCGTCGGTTGATCGCCACGGCGGCGATGTGGGTCAGCCCGACCACGATGGCAAACACCGGCAAGGCCAGCAGTTTGGCCAGCGCCCCCGAGGTGCCATGCACGATGCTGACCCCCAGGGTCACGAAGTTGCCGGTCACGTGGGCGGTGAACAGGCCCTGCAGGGCGAGAAAGCCGAGGGTGTCGACGAAGCCGCCGTTGAAGCTGAGGGCCGGGGCCATGGAACGGTGGATGGTGTGCATGTCAGATCCTGCTCGAAAGTCGGTGTCAGGCCGCAGGCGGCTCGCCGGGCGTCGGGGTCTTCAGGTTGTCCTGGGGCTGGCGCACGTAGATCGCCAACAGCATGGCACCCAGGCTCAGTCCCGCCAGTGCCAGCGAGCCTACGTTGATGGCCAGATCCAGCCCCCAGGCGGTTGCGGCACGACCCAGCAGCATCGCCACCACCCCTTGCATCAGGTACGCCACCAGAAACAGCGCTGACAGGGTCCCGGCGCGGTGGTGCATGGGCGCGTGGGCGTTGATCAGGTTCAGGCCGCCCATGAACAGCAGGCTGTAACCCGCGCCGCTGGCTGCGCTTGAGAGCAGGAACACCGGCAGCGCGTGGGTCGCGGTGGCCAGCATCAGCAGTAACAGGCTGACAATGGAGAAGCTCGCCCCGGCGATGATCGACAGCTTTGAGGTGAAGCGTTTGGCGACGATGCCAGTGAACCCCAGCACGATGGCGAACAGCGAAATCGCTCCGCCGTTGACCAGCGCGTTGCTGGAGCCGATCAGGTCGTGGGCGATCTGCGAACCCAGAGACAGCATGGTCGCGCCCACCGAATAGGCGCTGAGCACCGCACTTACCGAGACCAGAAACGTACGGCGCAGCGGCGGGTGGATGTTGGGCAGTTTCAGGGTCCAGCGCTTTTTGCTCTCGGCCTTGGTGTGGCGGGGCAGATGCCAGACGCCGTAGAGCGTGGCGATCAGCACGATGATCAGCACCCAGAAGCTCAGGCGAGTGGGGAAGGGTGCGTATTGAATCAGCCCGCCGCCGAGAATCAGCGCCGCCGCCAGCCCGAATGCCTGAGCGGCCGTGGTGATCGCGCCGGCGAGTTTGGCCTTGCCCGGTGCGCTGAACTCCACCACCGCGGCAGCCGAAGGGCCAGCCGACAGACCCACGCCGATGCCCATGAAAGCCCGGCCGATCAACAGCCAGATGACGTTTGGCGCAACGGCAAACAGCAACACGCCGATCAACGAGGCCGAGAGTCCCATCAGCATCGCGGCGCGTCGGCCGATGTAGTCGGAGAGGTCGCCCAGCGCGATCAGCGTCGCCACCACGAACACCGGAAACACCGCGAAGATCAGTGTGGTAACGGTGGGCGTCAGTTGCCATTGATGGGCGTAAAGCGGGTACATCATGGCCGGGGCGGCGCTGGTCCAGAGGGTATGGACGACGACGGCGGCGGCCACCCAGAAACTGCTCGCGCGGCCCCAGATGATTGGAGATGAGCTCATGTGATTCGCCTCACGGATGTCAGTCACCACAGTAGGGGTGGGGAAGGGGAACAACCTTGCACTGATGTGCCATTGTGGGCGCACCGATGTGGCTGGATTGAGGATGAAGGTACGGGCTAATCGAGTGCGGAACAATTGGTTCAATCAGAGACTCATTGTTTCCATTGTGGGGACGATGGCATGAGGCGCATGAATCGCGTCGCCCGGACAGGTGCTCGTCAATTGACAATTCACCCGCGGCTTCTCTAGGATGCCGCATGCGCCGATTTAAACAGCTACTTGCGGGGCGCCGTGTGTCGTCCAGCACGTCACCGAAATACCGCTAAAGCGCTGGTTCGGTGTCGCCTCTCACCGCTGCCCAGCGGAACGTTGAGGCAGAGTAACCACTATGAGCAGCACACCCAGCCCCCGTCCTTTCGTTCGTCTGGCACCTCTTGCCAGCCCATCCGGTCGTCGCAACCCGAAAATCCTCCTGGCCGGTGCCCATCAACCGACGCTGTTGCGGTATCTGGACGGCAGGCCCCGTCGCCAGAACGGCCCCCATGCCTTTCTGATTCAGTTCGCCGGTGTCGATGAATCCCTTGATCGTTTTGGCAACGACCAGTTCGACCTGGCCGTCGTTCAAGCGCCCTGCGCCGCGCGCGCGGATGAAGTGATTCGCCACCTCACCCGCATCGCCCGTCAGGGCTTGATCACGCGCTGCTGAATCAGCGCAATGTCGGCTGCAGGTTTTCGTTGGGGTGGCTCAGTTTGCGTGCCCCGCGAATGGCGTTGGCATGCCGACAGTTGCCGACCAGGTTGCTGCGCAGGGTCCAGTCCGTGTTGATGATGTGGAAGTTCTGGATGTAGCTGTTCTCGTCGACCGATTCAAACCACTCATCGACCTTGTGGCTCAGGTCGGTCGGCGCATGGAAGGGCAGCGAGTATTTGGCGCACTGCACGGCGCGCAGTTGCTGCGCATCCTTGTATTCCCCCGCCACCTGGTCGACAAAGGTCTTCAGGGTATTGGTATTGAACAGGTTCTCCCCCGGCCAGCGCTGGGTGACGCCCTCCCAGCCTTCGTCGAACACGGCGTCGCTGTTGTAGGCGACCACCACATTGCGGCCGGGTGCGTGAGCCCAGATCTGCTCCAGCGTCCATGCGCTCATGGCGTAAGGAAGGATCCGGCCGCCGATTTCATTGAAAACCATCGCCTGCAGCTGCCGATGGGCCAGGTCGGTGAAGTTTTCGAACTGATGAAAATCGAGGATGACGATCTCGCGAGCGGTCTGCCCCGAGCTTTCCAACTCTGCGAAAAACGCTCGCACGGCATCGATGATGTCCTCGGCGACGGTTCGGCCTGAAGACGTCAGGTGAAACAGCTGAAAGCGGCTGGGATCGCCTTCCGGGTAGTCGTCCTTGAGGGTGACACGCAGGTCGAGCACGCGCACGCCATGGCGCAGTTGCTCCAGCGGCGATTGGTCTTGTGCGAATTCTTGAGGCAGGCCCAGATTGGGCGATTGTTTGTCGCTGCCCGAGTTGTGAGTGCCCGGGAGGATCAGTTCATCGATGCGCAGGTGCTGGATGTCCGGTGTTTCGGCCATCCACTGCAGATGAGCGGGGGAATGGGTATTGCTCTGAAAGGTCGTCATGTTGTCGGTCCTTGACGGGGTGAAGGCGGCTCAAGGGTGAGCGCGCCCGGGCAGGTCCTTGCCCTGGAAATCGTTGAACAGGTTTGTCTTTCTCGGGCCTGCGGTCAACCGGGGCGGGCTCGGTTAACCGTTACCTGATATTTTTCGGCGCAACCTCAACGCACCCGCAACACCACGCGGCCCCGCACCGGATCGTCGTCCAGATGGTTGTGCGCCTTGCCGAACTGCTCGAACGGCCAAGTGCGATGAATGTCCGGTTTGAGCAGGCCTTTGACGGTCAGCTCATTGATCGCATCCAGCGCGCGTTTCATCGCCGCGGCGTCTTGCTCGATGCCCAGCTCCGGCTTGCCGGTGAAGTTCTCCAGGCAGTGCACGAAGAAGCGCATGTTCTTGCGGAACGCCTGCATGGCCGGGAACGGCGTGGTGTTGCCGCCGCGCAGGCCATACAGCACCAGGCTGCCGCGTGGGGCCAATACGTCGCCGAGCAAGGCCAGCTGTCGACCGCCGAAACCGTCGAACACCGCTTCGATGCCCTGGCCTTTGGTCAGGGCGGCGATGCGCAGGCAGATGTCGTCTTGCTCGGTCACGATCACCCGTTCGGCCCCGTTGGCCAGCAGGTATTCGCGATCCTCGGCGTGTTGCGTCGCCGCAATCACGTGCAGGCCCAGCGCCTTGCCCAGTTGGACGAACGCGATACCCGGGCTGTAGGCGGCGTCGGTGATCAGCACGGTCTGGCCGGCCTGCACCCGTGCCAGGTCAACCAAGGCGAAATACGCCAGCAGCATGGGCGTGTAATGCACGCAGGCCTCCACCGCCGTCAATACGTGCGGATAGCAGGTCAGGGCGTTGCGCGGTACCAGCACGTGGTCGCCACAGACCGGGTAGTCGTTGGCGCTCATGGCCTTGAAGCTGGCCACCTTGTCGCCTACGGCGAGGTCAGTCACCTCGCAGCCCACGGCCTCGACGATACCGGCCATTTCGCTGCCGATCCCGGCGGGCAGTTGCACGGGAGCCAGGGCCAGGTTCTGGCGCCACAACACATCGTCCCAGCTGATGCCGATGGCCTCGGCACGAACCAGCACTTCCTGTGGACCGGGTAGGCGGTCAGGCTGCTCCTCGCAACTGAGTACATCGGCTTTGCCGAAGCGATGAAATTTGATGGCGCGTGACATTTCCAACCTCGACTCATGTGATTAGGGTTCAGATGACTCTACGGGGGCCGGGGTCTGCGCACTATTTCTGTCTGTCGATACCCGACATGCCTGCTATCAATTGGGGTTTGCGGAACTCGCGGCGGCGTGCGCGAAGCGTTGAAATCGCGGGCCTGCCGTGCTGATATCGTCGTCTTTTTCAACAACAGGGGCTGGCAATGTCGTGCGATCTTCGCTTCAAACAGGCGTGTGAGCAGTTGGGCTATGACTTCGATGGCGAGATCAAGATTGGCGGCAACTACGCGCCGCTGGTGCGCCATGAGGATCAGCTGTACATCAGTGGGCAGATTCCCCGGGTGGGCGACACTGTGGTGGTGACCGGTCGTGCGGGCAGCGATGTCACGCTGGAACAGGCCCAGTTGGGCGCGAAGATCAGCGCCCTGCGCGCCATCGCCTTGCTGCAGCGCAGTCTGGGCAGCCTGGACAAGGTCAGGCGCGTGCTGCGCATGACCTTGTTCGTGCAATGCACCGACACCTTCACCCAGCAGAGCGAAGTGGCCGATGGCGCCTCCGAGCTGCTGTTTTTCGTGTTTGGCGAAGCCGGGGCCCACACCCGCAGCTCGGTGGGGGTGTATCAGTTGCCGAAGAATGCGACGGTGGAGATGGATCTGATTGCGGTGGCAAATTAGTGCATGCACCGCAGTTCTCCTGTGGAAGCGAATTCATTCGCGAGAGGCTGGTACACCCAGCACATATCCATCGTATGTGCGATTTTTCGCGAATGAATTCGCTCCCACAGGGTGACGCAGCCAGCATCTGCAGACTACTTGCCCCACTCCGCCAGCGCGCGCTCCACAAAATGCCTGACCTTGGGCAGGCGATAGCGGTCTTGCGGGTACATCAGCCACATCGGGCGGCTCGGTGGCTGATACGCCTGCAGCAACGGCACCAGGGTGCCGGCCTTCAAGTCTTCGCTGATCAGCACATCCGGCAACATCGCCACACCCATGCCAGACAGGGCCGCCTGGCGCAACGCCGGTGAACTGTTGACGATCATCGGGCCGGACACCGGTATTTCCATCACGCCTTCGGGCCCCGTAAGCTTCCACAGCTTGTCCGCGGCGCGCCAGTCGTCGCCTGCGGGGTAAGCGAACGCCAGGCAGTGGTGATCGCGCAGATCCTCGGCGGTCATCGGCGTGCCGCGACGTGTGAGGTAATCCTGCGAGGCGCAGATGGTCAGGGTGTAGTCCTGCAAGGGGCGGGCGATCAATCCCGAGGATTCGGGGTGACCCAGGCGGATCGCGGCATCGAAGCCATACTCGATCAAGTCCATCAGCTGATTGCTCAGCACCACCTCGACCTTCAGATCCGGGTAACGCTGCGTGAAATCGCTGAGCATCGGCGACAGGCGCTCGGCGCCGAAGGCCGGTGGCGCAGTGATGCGCAAAGTCCCGCTTGGCTGCGTCTGCGCGTGCTCGGCCATGCGTTCCGAATCGCTGACCAGCCCCAGCACTTCGACACAGCGGCGGTAATACTGCACGCCGAATTCTGTCAGGTTCTGGCGACGGGTCGTACGTTGCAGCAGGCTCACGCCCAGGCGTTGCTCCAGCGCCTTGAGGTGATTGCCCACCATGGTGGTGGACATTTCACACTGCCGGGCGGCAGCGGTCATGCTGCCGCTTTCCACCACTTTGACGAACACGGTCATCGCCTGAAAGACGTCCATTATCAAGCCCTGCTTAAAAGTCACTCAAGGAAAGCCATCTTTATACAGCAAAGCGGGCTAACGATACTGGCCTCATCCCAACGTGATGGAGCCAAGGCCATGACCGCCGCCAGCCTGATGAATACCTACAAACCGCTGCCCCTGAGCTTTGTCAGAGGCCAGGGCGCGCGCCTTTGGGACGACACCGGGCGTCATTATCTGGATGCCGTGGCGGGCGTGGCGGTGACCAATGTCGGTCACAGCCATCCAGCAATCGTAATGGCCGTCACCGAGCAGGCCGGGCTGTTGCTGCACACCTCCAACCATTACCGCATCGACTGGCAACAGCGCCTGGCCGCCAGGCTCACCCGGTTGTCGGGGCTGGAACAGGTGTTCTTCAACAATTCAGGCGCCGAAGCCAACGAAACCGCGCTCAAGCTGGCGCGCCTGTACGGTTGGGCCAAGGGCATCGAACACCCGCTGGTGCTGGTCATGGACAACGCCTTTCACGGCCGCACGCTGGGTACGCTGTCGGCCAGCGACAACGGCAGCGTGCGCCTGGGCTATCAGCCGCTGTCGGGGGATTTCATCAAGGTGGCCTTTGGCGACATGGACGCCATCCGCCAGGCCACGCGGGTGTACGGCGAGCGCATCGTCGCGGTCATGCTCGAACCGGTTCAGGGCGAGGGCGGGGTGCTGCTGCCGCCGCCGGGTTACCTCAAGGCCGTGCGTGCTCATTGCAGTCATAACGGCTGGCTGATGATGCTCGACGAGATTCAGACCGGCATCGGGCGCACCGGCAAGTGGTTCGCGTTTCAGCACGAAGCTATCGTTCCGGACGTCATGACCCTGGCCAAGGCGCTGGGCAATGGCGTCCCGATTGGCGCATGTCTGGCGTCGACGGCCGTGGCCCGGCTGTTCACCCCCGGCAGTCATGGCAGCACCTTCGGCGGCAATCCGCTGGCCTGTCGCGTGGGTTGCACGGTGCTGGATATCGTTGAGCAACAGAGCCTGCTGAACAACGCCGCAGGTCAAGGCGAGCGCTTATTGATGCGCCTGCGTGACGAACTGGCCGGGCATCCGGACGTCCTGCAGGTGCGCGGCGTGGGCCTGATGATCGGCATCGAGTTGAGTCGGCCGATCCGCGACCTGTGCCTGAACGCAGCCCAGGAGTATGGCGTGCTGATCAACGTCACCCGCGGCCAGACGATCCGTCTGCTGCCGCCGTTGATCATCGATGAAGCAGAGGTGGAGGCGATCGTACGTGGCGTAGTGGGCGCACTGGGCCACGCGACCGTACAGGCGCAGCGCGTCGATGGGGTGAACTCCCGTGCCGTCGCCCACTCTCAACCCACAGATCACGCCGATCTGTGGGCAGGGAGCGGACATGACCACCGCAGGCATTCAAACGACAGCGCAGGACGTTGAGCAGAGCAAGGGCAGGCTCTTGGAGACCGATCTTCCGGCCCGGCTGGACCGCTTGCCGTGGGGTCGGTTTCACACGTTGTTGGTGTTCGCGCTGGGCATCACCTGGCTGCTCGACGGGCTGGAAGTCACCTTGGCGGGCTCCGTATCAGGTGCGTTGAAGGAAAGCCCGGTGCTGCACCTGAGCAACGCTGACATCGGCCTGGCCGGGGGCGCTTACATTTGCGGCGCGGTGATGGGGGCCTTGTTCTTCGGCTGGCTCACTGACCGGTTGGGACGGCGCAAGCTGTTCTTCATTACCCTGGCGCTGTACATCAGCGCGACAGCGGCTACCGCGTTTTCCTTCAGCCTGTGGAGTTTCATGCTGTTTCGCTTTCTCACCGGCATGGGCATCGGTGGCGAATACACGGCGATCAATTCGACCATTCAGGAATTCACCCCGGCGCGTTTTCGCGGCTGGGTCGACCTGACCATCAATGGCACCTTCTGGATTGGCGCGGCGCTGGGCGCGGGCGGCTCGATCATCTTGCTGGACCCCGGCTGGATCGGTGGCGACCTGGGCTGGCGCCTGTGTTTTGGCATCGGCGCGGTGTTGGGGCTGGTGATTCTGCTGATGCGCCTGTGGCTGCCGGAAAGCCCTCGCTGGTTGCTGATTCACGGGCAGGCCGACGAGGCTCGGGTGATTGTCGAAAATATCGAAGAGCGCCTGCGCCAGCAGGGCCATGTACTGGCCGAGCCTGAAGGTAAAATGCTGCGCCTGCACGCGCGAGACCACACGCCGCTGCGGGAAATCTTCGACACCTTGTTCAACACGTATCGCCGGCGGGCGCTGGTGGGCCTGACGCTGCTGACCGCCCAGGCGTTTTTCTACAATGCGATCTTCTTTACCTACGCGCTGGTGCTCACTGAGTTTTACGGCGTGCCGTCGGCGTCGATCGGCTGGTACGTGCTGCCGCTGGCCTTGGGGAATTTTTGCGGGCCGCTGTTGCTGGGCAGGCTGTTCGACGTGATCGGGCGTCGGGTGATGATCAGCCTGACCTACGCGATATCTGCAGTACTGCTGAGCATCAGCGGCTACCTGTTCGAGCAGGGGGTGCTCAGCGTGACCCAACAGGCCATCGCCTGGATGATCATCTTTTTCTTCGCCTCGGCGGCGGCCAGCTCGGCGTACCTCACCGTGGCCGAAACCTTTCCGCTGGAGATTCGCGCACTGGCCATTGCGGTGTTCTACGCCTTTGGCACGGCGCTGGGCGGGATCATCGGGCCCACCTTGTTTGGCGAGTTGATCGACAGCCACCAGCGCGGCCCGGTGTTCATGGGTTATCTGGTGGGCGCGGCGTTGATGTTGCTGGCCGCCGTCGTGCAGGCGATCTGGGGCGTGGCCTCGGAGCGCAAGTCGTTGGAAGACGTGGCGCGGCCGTTGTCCCAGGCGAGTGATTGAACCGAATCCACCTGAACACCGCGATCGCGCTTCTGCCAAAGGCGCAGGAGCAAGCTTGCTCGCGATCTGGCGCGAAGCGCCAGCATAACCAGACGACCACGTTGTGTGAGGCAGGTCGCGTGCAGAGGATTTACTGCCGCTGTGCGGTCGGCGCGACCCCGACGTCTCCTGCGGCCTGCGGCCAGAATCAACAGCAAACCCGCGTGCGCCTCTGAATCAGACTGGTCAGTTTTCTTCAATACCCAAACAACCCCCGCCGCTTAAGGTCGCCACTCATTCATTGAGTGGAGTTGGGCGGTAATGAACCTGATGATTTCCATGGCGGCGTTCGCGCTGGCGGCGTCGATTTCTCCGGGGCCGGTGAACGTGGTGGCGCTCAGTTGCGGCGCGCAGTTCGGCCTGGGGGCCAGCCTGCGGCATGTGATGGGTGCCACCCTGGGCTTTGTCGTGCTGCTGATCTTCACCGGATTCGGCCTGCACGAAGTCTTGCAGCGCCATCCGGTGCTGACGGATCTGATTCGCTGGGCGGGCATGGCGTTTCTGATTTATCTCGCCTGCAAGCTCGCCATGGACGACGGCCGCTTGAACCTCGACACACCCGCGCAGCGGCCGTCGTTCTGGCGCGGCGCGGCGATGCAGTGGCTCAACCCCAAAGCATGGCTGGCGGCGGTGGCCGGGATGGGGGCGTTCGTGGCCGATGGCGAGGCGCGGCTGATCGGCCTGTTCGCGTTGATTTACTTCGTCGTCTGCTATTTGTCGGTGGGCTGCTGGGCCTACGCCGGGGCGTTTTTGGGGCCGTGGCTGCGCAGCCCGCAGCGCATTCGCACGTTCAACCGCAGCATGGCAGCGCTGCTGGCGGGGTGTGCGGTGTCGCTGCTGTACGTCTGACTACTGGCGATACTGGCCGGGCGTTGCGGCGAGGAGCTTTTTGAACACCCGCTGGAAATGCGCCTGATCGGCAAAGCCACTTTGCTGAGCGATGTCAGCGATCGCTTCGCCTTCGCGCAACTGCGCCTGGGCATGCTGGATGCGCCGGTTAATCAGGTAGGCGTGGGGCGTCATGTGGTAATGCTGCTCGAACGCGCGAATCAGGTAGGCCTCAGACAGGTTCGCCGCTTGACAGATGTCCTCCAGCCGAATCGCCTGCAGGAAGTGTTCATTGACGTACTGCGCTGCTCGCTCGACCTTGAGGTTGGCCTTCTTCAACGGCGCGTCAAAACCGCCCAGACGCTGCTGCATCAGGGTGAAAAACGCGATGGCCGCTTCGTGTTTTGCCAGTGATTCCAGCGTCGGTTCGATCAAGGTCCGATGCAGTTCCAGCAAGCCGGCGAACAGCTCGGGATCACGGCTGGAAATGGCCGCAATCGCCTGGAAACCTGCCACACCACAAGCTTGTTGCACACGCCCCAGCCACTGCGCGTCGATGTAAAACATGATGTACGACCAGGGCTGATCGTCGATGGGGTTACAGGCGTGCACGTCGCCAGGGTTCATCAGCACGACCGTGCCGGTGCCGATGGTCTGGCGGGTTTTTTCGTGCACGTAGGTGCTTTGCCCGGAGGTGATCGCGCCGATGGAAAACACGTCATGGGAGTGCCGCGAATAACAGACCTTGCGTCCGTCGGCGATGGAGCGGGCTTCAATGAAGGGCAACTGCGCGTCCCGCCAGAACACCGGAGTCGCTGGAGGGCTTACCGGGTTCTGGTGGGGCATGTCAGTCATCCTTTGCTGTGTTTGCAGCTGTGGAAAATGTCCAGAGCCGGCTGGTATTCGGTGGTGTTGACGCCGAGCAAGCCTAGCACCGAATGGAACAGGTAGTCATGGCTCAGGTCCGGCTGGTCTTGCTTGGCGGCCAGACAGCTGCGATCGATGCTCGCATCTTCCAGGGTCGCGTTGCCGAACCACATCACCATCGGCACGTGGGTCTGCGCACTCGGCGCGATGGCGTAGGGCGCGGCGTGCAGGTAGATGCCGTTTTCACCCAAAGACTCGCCATGGTCCGAGACGTAGATCATCGAGGTATCGACCTTGTCCTGATTGCGCTTGAGCAGTTCGATGGTCTGCGTCAGGAAGTGGTCGGTGTAGAGGAGGGTGTTGTCGTAGACGTTCTTCAGCTCATCGGAGGTGCAACTGCCCAACTGGTTGGTGTGGCAGACCGGGGTGAAGCGCTCCATGGTTTTCGGGTAGCGGTCGTAGTATTCGGGACCATGGCTGCCGTCGGAGTGCAGGACGATGATGGCGTTGTCCTTGAGCGAGTCGATGTATTCCTGTAGGCCGAACAGCAGTGATTCGTCCAGGCAATTCTGGCCGTCGCAGAAGGGGCTTGGCTGGGTTTTCGGGATATCGCTGTGGGGCACGCGCAGGCAGGTGCCCTTGCAGTCACTGTTGTTGTCGAGCCACACCACCTTGAGCCCGGCACGCTGCAGCATGTCCAGCAGGCCTTCGTAGGTTTTGCCTTTCTTGTCGGTGTAATCGGTGCGCGGGAATTTGGAGAACATGCACGGCACCGACACGGCGGTCGAGGTGCCACAGGAGGCTACGTGCGTGAAGTTGAGAATGTCCTGCTGCTTCAGTTGCGGGTTGGTTTCCCGGGCGTAGCCGTTGAGCGAGAGGTGGTCGGCGCGCGCGGTTTCACCGACCACGAATATCATCAGGCTTTTCTTCGGCCGCGCCTGGGCTTCAGGGCTGAGCACCGAATCGGCGCCCACGGTCTGGATCTTGACCGTTTCCTTGATCGCCACGGTCTGCTTGGTCAGCTTGCCGATGGCGTAGATGTAGTTGGTCGGGTTGATGAAGTGGGTCAGCTTGTCTTCGTCGCGAAAGATCGGCGCGTAAGTCGAGTAGAACGGGCCGACGGAGGCGGCGATCACCAGCACGCAGCCGATGCACACCAGCACCTTGTTCACCAGGCCGGGCAACACGCGGCGGTAGGTGACCGGGATCAGCCAGATCAACGCAATCGGCACAGCGCCCAGCAGGCCCATGTACAGGAACAGCTTGCCGCTGAGCAGCGCCTCGGCCTCGCCAGGGTTGGTTTCCAGCACGTTCTGCATCATCACCGTGTCGATGGTGATGCCGTAAGTGTTCATGAAATACGCCGCGGCGGCCGAACACAGCGCGACCAGACTCAGTACCGGTTTGAGGGTCGGGCGGAACGACAGGGGCGTTAGCAGCAGGGTAATCGCCGCCCATAGAAAGAGTGCGAAGGACGCATAAAAAGCCGCCGCCTTGATGCCCTGCAACTGCGTCAGACCGACCAGCGCGTGCCAGGTGGCAAGGTTGTAGAACACCACCAGGCACAGGGAAAACAGCATGACCAGGCGAGTGGAGGTGACAGGGCGCAGCTTTGAACGCATTTCCATATAAAGCACTACCGAAACGGGTCTGCACGCGGCTTGTCTGTCGGCTATCCCTGCGACGCACACGTCAGACTGACCTGCCAGAAGCGGCGGTCGGGTTGATGAAGAACGAGGATGGCGCGGAGTTTTTCAGATCGATTGTGAAGACTTTGTGAAACATCGCAGGCATTCGAAAGCGGTCAAACCGATTCTCGAAACGGGACGTTGCGTCCTTGAAGGTGGGACATTCGCAAGGGGTAGCTCAATCGGCCTGCCACCCGCCCCCCAGCGCCTTGTACAGCGCCACGCTGGCCTGAAGCCGCGCCAATCGCAGCTGGACATTCAGGTCTTGGGCGGCGTAGAGCGTGCGTTGGGTTTCCAGCACGGTGAGCAAGTCTTCGGCGCCCGCGCGGTAGCGGCTTTCGGCAATATCGAAGGCGCGTTGAGCCTGTTGCAATTCTTCGTCTTGCCATTGGCGTTGCTGGTCAATGCCATCGATGCCGTTGAGGGCTTTTTCGACGTCGGCGAAGCCGTTGACGATGGCGCCGCGGTAGGTGCTCAGCAGCTCTTCCTGACGGGCGCTGGCGCGATCTCGTTCCGCGCTCAGGCGACCGTTATTGAAGATCGGCCCCACCAGGCCGGCAGTGAGGGTATAGAACGGGCTGCGCAGGATGTCGCTGGCCGTGTCGGCGCCGGAGCCTATGTTGGCGCTCAGGGTCAGGGTCGGCAGCATCGCTGCCCGGGCGACTTTGACATCGGCCTGGGCGGCTGCCAGTTGCGCTTCGGCGCGGGCGATGTCCGGGCGGCGGCTGAGCAGGTCGCTGGGCACGCCACTGCCGATCGCTGGCCAGTGCAGGCGGTCGAAGCCTGCGCGGTTGAGCTTGACTTGCTGCACTGGCTGACCCAGTAACAGCGCCAGGCCGATCAACGCGTCCTGGGCCTGCTGACGAATCAGCGGCACCTGACGCTGCTGGCTGGCCACCAGGCTTTTTTGCTGCGCCAGTTCCAGCGCGGTGGCTGAGCCTGCGTCGAAGCGGGTCTGTACCAGTTCCAGCACATGGCGGGCGTTGGTCAGGTTCAGCTCGGCGATCTGCCCCTGCTCCTGCAAGGCCAGCACCTGCACGTAGTTGCTGGCAACCGCGCTGAGCAGGGTCAGCTCCACCGTGGCGCGATCGAATTCCGATGCTCGCAGGCTTTCCCTCGCGCTGTCGTAGGCGGCCGCACGACCGCCCCAGAAATCCACTTCGTAGGTCGCGCTCAGGCTGGCGTCGAAATAATCCACGGCCTTGTTGTCGCTGTCGGTGTCCAGTTGTGTGTAGCCATTGCCGCGCAGCAGTTTTTCGCGGCTGGCGTTGCCGGAGGCCTTGAGCTCGGGCAACAGCGGGCCTGCGGCGACGGTCACGGCGGCCCGTGCCTGTTTGACCCGCGCGACGGCTGCGGCCAGGTCGAAGCTGTCTTGTCGCGCCTGTTCGATCAGCGCGTCCAGTTGTGGATCGGCAAAGCGCCTCCACCACTGGCGGTTGTCTTGAAGCGTTTGTGCGGCGCCTGCCGATTGCCACGCCGCCGGGGCGACGACGCCGCTGTCGGGGCGTGGGGCGGGCGAGTTGCAGGCGGCGAGCAACAGGCAGGCGGTGAGCAGGGAAAGGGCTGGTTTCATCAAAGAATCATTCACTGGTAAGGGCCGTGACCGGGTCGAGCCGGGCAGCTTTGCGGGCCGGCATGAAGCCGAAGACGACACCGGTGACCAGCGCGCAGGCAAAGGCGCCGAGCACCGCCGGCAGGGAAAAGGCCACCGCCACCTGAGCGACCAGCAAGGCGCCGCCAACGGCCATGGCCAGGACGATGCCGGTCAGCCCGCCGACCACCGAAAGCAGCACGGCCTCGGTGAGAAACTGCCGCAGGATGTCGCGCTGACGGGCACCAGTGGCCATGCGGATACCGATCTCGCGGGTGCGTTCGCGCACGGTCATGAGCATGATGTTCATCACGCCGATACCGCCCACCAGCAACGAGATCGCGGCAATGGCGCCGAGCATCAATGACAGGGTGTTCTGGGTCTTGGCCTCGGCTTGAATCATCGCCGCGTTGTTGGTCAGCTCGTAATCGTGCTTGCCGTGGTGCAGCTTGAGCATCAGCTCGTTGATGGCCTGCTCGGTCTCCTTGACGTTGCGCGAGTCGTTGGCGGCGATCACCACGTATTCCGGGTCATGGGTGCCGAACAGGCGGATGCTGGCCGAGGAGTAGGGGATCATCACCCGTACGTCGCTGTCCTTTTCCCCTGAGCTGGCGCCCTTGGCGGCGAGCACGCCGATCACCTGAAACGGCACGTTCTCGATGAGGATGTACTGGCCGACGGGGTCGCGGTTGCTGAAGAACTTCTCACGCACCTTGTCGCCGATCACCGCCACCGAGGCGGCGGTTTCTTCGTCGCTGCGGGTGAAAAACGCGCCTTGGGACAGCGGCCAGTTGAAGATGCTCGGAAACAGCGTGTTGGCCCCGCCGACGTACACCTTGTAGTCGTTGCTGCCCGACCGGATCGTCGCGTAGTCGCCGATCAGCGGCATGATCCGGTTCACCTGCGGCAGTGTCGACAGCGCGGCCACGTCGCTCAAGCTGACGATGCCTTGGGGCGCGCGCGGATTGGGCGCCGTACCGTTGAGAAAAATGATGTTGGAGCCGAACGCGCCCATCTGCGCCATGACTTGACGCTTGCTGCCTTCACCCACCGCCAGCATGACCACCACCGACGCCACGCCGATGATGATGCCCAGCAGGGTCAGGGCGGTGCGGAAGCGATTGATCCACATCACCCGCCACGCCGCTTTTACCGCGTCGAGCAGCTCGCCTTTCCATGCGCCGCTGTGAAGGCTGCCTTCGTTGAGGCGCTGACGCAGGTCGTCGGCATTCAGCGCTTTGGGGTTGTCGGTGTGCTGCGTGTGCGGGTTGCCCTGGGCGCTGTCGCTGAGGATCAGGCCGTCGCTCACCTCGATGATGCGTTTGGCTCGCGCCGCGACGTTGCGGTCATGGGTGATCAGAATCACCACATGGCCCTGGCTGGCCAGCTCGTCGAGCAGGGTCATGACCTCGGCGCCGCTGTGGCTGTCGAGAGCACCGGTGGGTTCGTCGGCGAGGATGATGTGGCCGCCGTTCATCAACGCGCGGGCAATCGACACGCGCTGTTGCTGGCCGCCGGACAACTGGTGCGGACGGTTGCCGGTGCGCTCGGCCAGACCCAGGCGCTGCAGCAGGGCGGCGGCGCGGGCATGACGTTGCTCAGCGGGAATACCGGCGTAAATGGCCGGCATCTCGACGTTTTCCTGAGCCGAGCCGGAAGGGATCAAGTGATAGCCCTGGAACACGAAGCCAAACGCCTCGCGGCGCAGCCAGGCCAGTTCATCGCTGCCCAGATGCGCGACGTCCTCGCCAGCAAAGCGGTAGCTGCCGCAAGTGGGGCGATCCAGGCAGCCGAGGATGTTCATCAGCGTCGATTTACCGGACCCCGAAGCGCCGACGATGGCGACGAATTCTCCTGCGTGAATCGACAGGCTGACGCCGCGCAGCACGTCGACCGTGGGGCTGTCGCCGCCGCCATAGGATTTGCGGATGTCCTGCAGGGCAATCAGGGGCGTGTTCATTCAACCCCCGCTGCCATTGGCCGGGCCGATCAGCAGGTAATCGCCTTCGGACAGGCCCTCGAGCACCTGGGTTTTCTGTCGGTCGCTGACGCCGACGCGAATCTGCCGTGACTCGATCTCGCCATTTTTTGCCACCACGCGTACGGTCGGCTGGTCGCTGCCGTTTTCGCCATGCAGTGCAGCGATGGGGGCGGTGAGCACGTCCTTGACTTCGCTGTTGACGAAAAACACCTGGGCGGTCATTTCTGCCATCAGGCTGTGGTCGGCGTTGTTGACGTCCAGCAGCACGGTGTACAGCACCACGCGCCCGCTGCCGCTTTTGTTGACGCTGCTGGGGCTGCCGCCGGCCTGGCTGGTCTGCTCCAGCGGTTTGGGCGGCACCGGCAGCACCTGACGCACCGTGCTGCTCCAGCGCCGGTTGCCGCCGCTCAGGGTGGTGAAATAGGCGGTCATGCCCGGTTTGACATGGCCAATGTCGGCTTCGGACACCTCGGCCCAGACGGTCATCGGCGACAGCCTGGCAATGCGCATGATCAGCGGCGTCTGCTGCTGAGCGTTGAGGGTCTGGCCCTCACGAGCGTCCAGCGCCACCACGGTGCCGGTCATCGGCGCAAAAATTCGGGTGTAACCCAGCTCGGCTTCGTCGCTGCGCAGGCTGGCCTGGGCCTGACGGATCTGCGCCTGGAACATGTCGATGCGCGCCTGGGTGGTGCGCAGCTCGGCCTCGGCGCCCTGCACGTCTTCTTCGCGCGTGGCGCCGCCTTTGGCCAGATGTTGCTGGCGTGAATATTTTTGCTGGGCGAGGTCGTGCAGGGCGCGCTGTTCCTGCAACTGCGCCTTGAGGTTATCGATGGCAAAACGGCTGCCGTCGAGCTTGGCCTGCTGGGTCGACGGGTCAATTTCCACCAGCAACTGGCCTTCCTTGACCTCGTCTCCCACCTCAACGTGAATCTTGCGGATCTGCCCGGACGCCTGGGCGCCGACATCTACGTAACGGCGCGGCTGCAGCGTGCCCAGGGCGGTCACGCTGCTTTCGATATCGCCCCGGCTGACCTGCACGGTGGCGAACTGGTCGCGCCCCGGCGGCATGAACTGCCAGGCGGCGAGGGCGGCGACGGGGATCAGAATGAGTAAGGCGAGCAGGGCGCGTCGGGGTTTACGGGGACGTTTCATGCAGGGTTCCGGCCGTTGAAAGTCGCCCCGGTTGGCGCCGTCCAGCCACAGGGCTGCGCGCACGGCCTGCCGGAAAACCGACAAAGCTTGGGGACTCCCCGTTAAACGAAGGCCCTGCATGGAAATTTAGCGGCGAATGAGGGGGCGTTGCGTTACAAAATTTTGCCTTCGCCTGACCGACAGATCTTAACTACGGATGAGAATTATTATAAATTACCGCGCTTGAACTGCCATCATCGTGCCTCTACCGAACAATCACGTGTCACGAGCGGCTCATGGACAGGCGCAGGATCAGTGACCGGGAGTCATTTTGGAAAACTACTATCGCGAGCTGGTGTGCTTCATCAACGCCCGGCTGGGCAATCGAGAGGTTGCCGAAGATGTGGTGCATGACACGTATCTGCGGGTGCTGGAGCGCGCCAGCGACACGCCGATCGAACAGCCTCGGGCGTTCCTCTATCGCACGGCGCTGAATCTGGTCATCGACGATCACCGACGCAATGTCATTCGTCAGACCGAGCCGCTTGAGGCGGTGGATCAGCAGGAGCAGCTCTTTATCCCTTCACCGCAGGCGACCCTGGATCATGGCCAGCGTCTGGAGATGATGCAGCGGGCGTTGGCCGAGCTGCCGGCGTTGTGTCGCGAGTGCTTCATGTTGCGCAAGATCGAGGGGTTGTCGCATCCGCAAATCGCCGAGCGGCTGGGGATTTCTCGCAGTGTGGTTGAGAAGCATATTGTCAATGCGATGAAGCATTGTCGGGTCAGGGTTCGGCAGTGGGATATGGGGTGATGTTTTTCTGCGATTTGCTGTGAGCCTGTAATGGCCGGGTTATCTGGTCTATTGCTGGGCTGCTGCCTAACGGCAGAAGCGTTTCGCCTTCGGCGAGTTACTTGAAAAGACACCAAGTAACCAAGTGTCCTGGCTCCTGGTTGGGCCCTCCTTCGTCGGGTTCCCTCAGCTCCGGCGACGCTCCGTGGGCCTGCCGCCATCGGCCATCCATGGCCGGGGGCGGCTCTCGCGGCATCCATGCCGCTCGGCCCACGGAGCGCCACCTGCGTTCGGCCTGCACCCAAGTCGCGTTTTGCGGCGTCTGATCTGTCGCGTACGAAGATCAAGATCAAAAGCGAACGCTGATCTTGATCTCAACCCGATCCCTTGTAGGAGCAGTCGGAGGTTACGACGGCCGCGAAGGCGGACTTTCAGACACAAATGTTTTGTCTGACCCACCGCTTCGTCCGGATGCGGCCCAGACCGTCGTAACCTCCGACTGCTCCTACAGGTAAAGCGTCAGACCCACATCTCGGGGCATGCACAATACCCCTGTAGCAGTCCGGCTTGCCGGCGGTGGCGTCCGAAAGATCGCTGCCGCCGGCAAGCCGGACTGTTACAGAAAAGCGCGCAAATTCCAGGCCGTTGATTCGGCTTTTGATCTTCATACGCGATAGTCCAGACACCACCAATCGCGACTTGGGTGCAGGCCGAACGCGGGCGATGCGTAGTGGGCCGAGCGGCAGGGATGCCGCGAGAGCGCTGCTAGGACATGGATGTCCGTTCAGCGCGGGCCCACGGAGTATCGCCGGAGTGGAGGGAACCCGAGGAACGAGGGCCAAACCAGGAGCAAGGACTGAACTGACCCCCAAAAGTTGGACAAAAAGCGCTAGAGGCTCATGGCCTGGGTTCGAAACTGCACCGGACTCAGGCC
>NZ_JBWKWB010000013.1:41164-149267 GCF_059421985.1 Pseudomonas sp. GW821-FHT02A11 | reverse complement strand
GCGCATGGCTGACGGCGAGCGCCCGGCGCGCAAGCCGGCTGACGGTGCTCGTCCGGCCCGTACGCCGCGTCCGGCGGCCGGGGGGCGCAGCGACAACAGCCGTGGCACGCCCGTGGCTGAGCGTCCGAGCGAGATGAACAAGCGCCCGGCCAAGCCTAAGACCACCCGTCCTGGCATCAAGCTAGTGGACGACGACAAGACCCCGTCGGGCAAGCGTCGCGGCGCACCGGCCGGTGCAGGTCAGCGTCCGGGCTTCGGTCGCCGCAAGCCTGAGTGATCGAGGCTTGATGTGAAAAAACGCCAGTCCCTGTGACTGGCGTTTTTGTTTGCCGACTGTTGGCCGATTGCGTGTGCCTTTTTCCTGTGGGAGCGAATTCATTCGCGAGAGGCCGTTACATCCGACACATCTTTGTCGGTTGTATCGCCGTCTCGCGAATGAATTCGCTCACACAGGGCCTTCACCTGGCCGATAAATAACGGCGTAGCAAAACGCTCACTCTGATCACATGCACAGCTTTTTGACGGCCACCTGCGCAGTTGAGGGTGTACAATGCGCCGCGTTTTTTCTGTGAAGCATTGGCGTATGGACGCCACCCAACTCGGGGTTTATCCACCCCGTTTTCACTCCGCCGCGTCATGAGCGCGACGGGTTCGATTCCGTCACAGACAAGAACAACAAGGTGACTATGAAATGAGTGAACACATGTCCCATTCAGGTGACTTGAAGCGTGGTCTCAAAAACCGCCATATCCAGCTGATCGCCCTGGGGGGCGCCATCGGCACAGGCTTGTTCCTGGGGTCGGCGGGGGTTCTCAAATCGGCGGGTCCGTCGATGATTCTCGGCTACGCCCTGTGCGGCTTCATCGCCTTCATGATCATGCGCCAGTTGGGTGAAATGATCGTCGAAGAGCCGGTCGCCGGGTCCTTCAGCCATTTTGCACACAAATATTGGGGCGGTTTCGCCGGCTTTTTGTCTGGCTGGAACTGCTGGGTGCTGTACATCCTGGTGGGTATGTCGGAGCTGACCGCAGTCGGCAAATACGTGCAGTACTGGTGGCCGGAAGTCCCGTCCTGGGCGTCGGCAGCGGTGTTTTTCGTGATGATCAATGTCATCAACCTGGCCAACGTCAAAGTCTTCGGCGAGGCCGAATTCTGGTTCGCGATCATCAAGGTCGTGGCCATTCTGGGCATGATCGCCTTGGGCAGCTACCTGCTGGTCAGCGGCAGCGGCGGCCCTCAGGCGTCGGTGAGTAACCTGTGGGATCACGGCGGTTTCTTCCCCAACGGAGTGAGCGGGCTGGTGATGGCGCTGGCGTTCATCATGTTTTCCTTCGGCGGCCTGGAGATGCTGGGTTTCACCGCAGCCGAGGCCGATCAGCCGAAAACCATCATTCCCAAGGCCATCAATCAGGTGATCTATCGCATTCTGATTTTCTACATCGGCTCGCTGGTGGTCCTGCTGTCGCTGACCCCGTGGGACGCGCTGCTGGTTGACCTGAATGCCTCGGGCGATGCCTACAGCGGCAGCCCGTTCGTGCATGTGTTCTCAATGCTGGGCAGCAACACGGCGGCACACATTCTCAACTTCGTGGTGCTGACCGCCGCGCTGTCGGTGTACAACAGCGGCACGTATTGCAACGCGCGGATGCTGTTCGGCATGGCCGAGCAGGGCGATGCACCGCAGTCGCTGGCGCGGGTCGATGGCCGTGGCGTACCGGTGCGGGCGATTCTGGTGTCGGCGGCGGTGACGCTGATCGCCGTGCTGCTCAACTACCTGATCCCGCAAAACGCGCTGGAGCTGCTGATGTCACTGGTGGTCGCCACGCTGGTGATCAACTGGGCGATGATCAGCTATTCGCACCTCAAGTTCCGCCAGCACATGCAGCGCAAGGACCAGCAACCGCTGTTCAAGGCGTTGTGGTATCCCTACGGCAACTACCTGTGCCTGGCCTTCGTGGTGTTGATTCTAGGCATCATGCTGATGATTCCGGGGATCCGCGTTTCGGTCTACGCGATTCCGGTGTGGCTGGTGGCGATGTGGGTGTTCTACGTGATCAAGAACAAACGCCATGCCGACACAGGCTCCATGGCGCAGCGCTCCTCGATCGTTAAGTAAACTGGCTGCGGCGTGTCAGTCGCCACGACCGTTGTAGGAGTGAGCTTGCTCGCGATTGCGGTGTCTCAGGCAAATGTGTCCGTCGCAGTCATTACGCGATCGCGAGCAAGCTCACTCCTACAGGTTTTTAGGCAACCCCCATGCTCATCATCTCCAACAACGTTCATCTGCCCGACAGCGAAGTCGAACTGACCGCGATCCGTGCTCAGGGCGCTGGCGGGCAGAACGTCAACAAAGTGTCCAGCGCGGTGCATCTGCGTTTCGATATCAACGCCTCGTCGTTGCCGCCGTTCTACAAGGAGCGGTTGCTGGCGCTGCGTGACAGTCGGATTACCAGCGATGGCGTGATCATCATCAAGGCTCAGCAATACCGCACGCAGGAGCAGAACCGCGCCGATGCGCTGGAACGGCTGAGCGAGCTGATCGTCAGTGCGGCGAAGGTCGAGAAGAAGCGTCGGCCGACAAAGCCGACGCTGGGTTCCAAGACCCGCAGGCTGGAATCAAAGTCCAAGCGCGGGTCGATCAAGGCAGGGCGGGGGAAGGTCGATTTCTGATCGTTTACAGATCCGAAACCTTTTCTTTCTCCCGCATCACCTTCGCCTGCTTGTACAGGTAGACGCTCAACCCCAACCCGCCCAGCGATGCCAGTGCCGCGAACAGAAAGATCGACGAGAAGCCAAAGCCCGAGGCTACGGCCCCTGCTACCGGGCCGGTGATGCCCAGCGACAGGTCGATGAACAGCGAATAAGCCCCCACAGCCGCCCCTCGGCTGGACGCGGGTACCAGATTTACCGCCTCGACCCCCAGCGCCGGGAACACCAGCGAGAACCCGAAGCCCGTCAGCGCAGCACCGGCCAGTGCCAGGTTCGGGTTGGGTGCCAGCCACAGCAGCAGCAAGCCCAACGCCTCCACTGACAGGCAGGCAATCGCTACGCGAAACCCGCCGATGCGGTTGATCATGTTGCCGAACAGCAATCGCGCGCCGATAAAACAGGCCCCGAACAGGCTCAGACACAGCACCGCGTTGGGCCAGGTGTGGCTCGCGTAATACAAGGTGATGAATGTGGCGATGGTGCCGAAACCGATCGACCCGAGTGCCAGGCCCGTGCCGTGAGGCAACACGCGACCGAGCACGTGCAGGAATGGCATCCGCTCACCGTGCACGATAGGCGCCGGGGTTTTCTTCCAGGCCAGGGATATCCCCAATGCGGCCAGCAGAATGATGCTCACGCCCATCGACCACAGTCCCAGGGATTTCACCAGCAGCACGCCCACGGGTGCACCGATGGCCAGCGCGCCGTAGCTGGCGATGCCGTTCCAGGAAATCACTTTCGCGGTATTGGCCGCACCCACGCGACCGATGCCCCAGCCGATGGAGCCTGAGCCCACCAGGCTTTCCGCGCTGCCCAGCACCAGGCGACCCACGAACAGGCAGATCAGGCTGACCATCGGCCAGGCATCGAGCCATCCGGCCAATAGCATGAACACGCCGCTCAGGCCGCAGCCGAACAGGCCGATGATCACCGCTTTCTTGGAGCCTTTGTTGTCGATGATGCGCCCGGCTTGTGGACGGCTGAGCAGGGTTGCCAAGTATTGAACGCTGATCACCAGACCCGCCGTCACCGCGCCGAAGCCCAGGTCCGTGTGCACGTAGCCCGGCAAGACGGCCAGGGGAATCCCGATGTTCAGGTAGCCGATGAAGGTGAACAGGACAATCGATACGACCTGCAGGGTGACGGCGATGGGGCGTTGTGTTGCGGCGCTGGAAGCGTCTGGCATGGGCTCGATCCACGGTTACGACTGGAGAGGTGATGCGGGGGCACAAACTGAATGAAGCGTAGACGCTTGAACGTCAAGCGATGCCACATGATAGCGAGGCTTTTTCGCTTGGGGCAGTCGAAGGTTGAATCAGCGTAGAACCGGACCCGAATGGATTGTCGCGATTATTCGGTGGCGGGTGCCACGAGGTGTGTCGTGACGAGGGCGGCGAGGGCGTTTTCCTGGGTGCCGAAGCGGGCCAGCAACGCTTGTTGTTTTTCCGGGGTCAGGCGCGCCCAGATCTCGATCATTTTCTCGGCGGTACCGATGAGGGCCTGCGCCTGGGTTTCGGTAAATTCGGTCATGGGTTCTGGTCTCGAAGCATTCAGCCCTTATGGAAGTACGCCTGACAGACGCTCTTGCATAGGGGCTGAACATTCATCCCTCAGCGTTGGCCTTGGGCTTTCTTGCTATCACCATCTTTCGCACCGGCTTTCATCTCGATCGGCTGACCGAGTTCCTGTCGGGCTGCTGCGCTTTGCTGGGTTTGGCTTGGGAAGGGGAAGTTTGGGATTTCATGCATCGTCTGTCGCTCCTCACAAGTTGCTTCGTTCAGCCCGCAAGAGGCCTTGCGCTTATTTGCGGGCTTCCCTGAGCTGCCGATCAGGCAGCGCGTCCAAAAAACGCAAGGGGAGAATACAGCACAACAGATGACAGTCCGACTTTTAATGCTGGCCGTTGGTCATGTAGTGGGGAAGTTTCATGCATACAAAACCCTAACCCGTAGGCACGCATTTGCCCGCGATGGCAGTTCTTCAGCCAGCCGATGTGGCACAGAAAAATCCCAATTGCGGGCAAGCGCGTCCCTACAGAGAGTGGCAGGTCTCAGTCCTTGCACACCGCCGCGAACGCCGCCGCCAGCGCATCAAGCCGTGTAGCATCAATGCCTGCAACGTTAGCGCGCCCCGCCGCAACCATGTAAACACTGTGCTCCTTGCGCAGGCGGGCGACCTGGTCGTCGTTCATGCCGGTGTAGGAGAACATGCCCCGTTGCACGCCAATGTGAGCGAAGCGCTCGCCCAGGCCCAGCGGCGTCAATGCCTCGACCAGGCCCTGACGCAGTTGCGCGATGCGGCTGCGCATGTCTTCGACTTCATCGGCCCACAGGGCTTTGAGTTCCGGGTCACCGAGGATTTCGGCCACCACGGCGGCGCCGTGATCCGGTGGGTTGGACCACAGGTTGCGCGCGGTCGCCGACAACTGGCTGCGCACATCCGCCAGCTTCTCGCTGTTAACGGCACACACCAGCAAAGCGCCAGTGCGTTCACGGTACAGGCCGAAGTTCTTTGAGCAGGAGCTGGTGATCAGCAATTCCGGAAGCTCGGCGGCAAACAGGCGTACTGCCCAGGCGTCTTCTTCCAGGCCGTCGCCGAAGCCTTGGTAGGCGAAGTCGATCAGTGGCAGCAGGTTGCGGCGTTTGACGATATCGAGCACTTGATGCCAGTCATTGTGGCTCAGGTCAAAGCCGGTCGGGTTGTGGCAGCAGGCGTGCAGCAGCACGACATCGCCTTCCGGCACCGTGTTGAGGGTTTCCAGCATGGCCTGAACGTTGAGGATGTTGTCGCTGCCCACGTAGGGATAGTGACTGACCTTCAGGCCCGCGGCGGCATAGATGGTTTCGTGGATCGGCCAGGTCGGGTCGCTCAGCCAGATGCCCTTGCCCGGCAGGCAATTGGCGATGAAGTCGGCAGACAGACGCAGCGCGCCGGTGCCGCCCGGGGTCTGGGTGGCGCCGACACGGCTTTGCTGGATCAGCGGCGAGTTGGCGCCCATGACCAGTTCACAGATCAGCGTGCCGAAACGTGGCTCGCCATGGCCGCCGATGTAGGTCTTGGTCGGCTGCGAGTCCACCAGACGCTGTTCGGCCAGCTTGACCGCGCGGGGAATGGTGGTCAGGCCCTGCGCGTCTTTGTACACGCCCACACCCAGGTCGAACTTGTTCGGGTTCGGGTCTTTGGCATACGCCTGGATCAAGCCCAGGATCGGATCGTCCGGTACGCGCTGAATCTGTGAAAAATGCATTTACTTACGGCCCTCGGCGCCTTTGGCCACCTCGTCGGTGCGGGCGGCCATGATGAAGTCGTTGCGGTGCAGCCCTTTGATGGAATGGCTCCACCAGGTCACGGTCACTTTGCCCCATTCGGTCAGAAGACCGGGGTGATGACCTTCGGCCTCGGCAATTTCGCCGACCGCGTTGGTAAACGCCAGCGCAAATTTGAAATTCTTGAAGAGATAGACTTTTTCCAGCTGCATCACGCCATCACGGACTTCGATGTTCCAGTCCGGAATCTGGCGCAGCAGGTCCGGCAATTCGGCTTCGCTGACCTGCGGGGCGTCGGCGCGGCAGGCTTCGCAGTGGGCTTGGTTGAGGGCGGTCATATAAAGATGTCCTTTTTCAGGCGACTGATGTTTTTTGAGGCTGTGCTATTTGAGCTTGAGGCTTGGGCTCGAAGCGCGGCGCATGCAGGCCCAGCTGCGTCGCGCTCTGGACCATGCCCATGATGTCTTCGTGGGCGAGGTCGAATAGACGCTTGAGGTCCGGCAGCACGAAATACAGCGGTTGAAGAATGTCAATGCGATACGGCGTGCGCATGGCTTCGATCGGATCGAAGGCCTGATGCGCCGGCGTCGACGACAAGCTGTACACCGTTTCCTTGGGCGAGGACAGAATCCCGCCACCGTAAATTCTGCGCCCTTGTGCGGTGTCCACCAGCCCGAACTCGATGGTCATCCAATAGAGACGGGCAAGATACACCCGCTGCTCTTTGCTGGCTGCCAGACCGAGCTTGCCGTAGGTGTGGGTAAATTCTGCAAACCAAGGGTTGGTCAGGGGTGGGCAATGTCCGAAAACTTCGTGAAAGATGTCGGGCTCTTGCAGGTAGTCCAGTTCTTCACGGGTGCGAATGAAGGTGGCGACCGGGAATCGCTTGCTGGCCAGCAGCTCGAAAAAGGTCTGGAAGGGAATCAGCGCCGGCACCCGCGCGACTTGCCAGCCTGTGGTGGCGTCGAGCACTCGGTTGATCTCGCCCAATTGAGGAATGCGGTCATGGGGCAACTGCAGTTGCTCGATGCCATCGAGGTATTCCTGGCAGGCGCGACCTTCGATCACCTTCAACTGACGGGTGATCAGGGTATTCCAGACCTCGTGCTCGACGTCGGGGTAGTCGATGAAGCCGCTGGTGTCCGGTTCCCGGGCGACGTACTGCGTACCCATGCTGCTCTCCTGAATGGATTGTTCTTGTTTGGAGCGATGCGTGGCAGGTTGTTCCCCCGCTCAGGGCTATAGATAGCGGATTTGATAAGGGTTGCAGTGGCTTGGGCGTCGAATTTTGGGGCATTAAAACGACAAGTCTGTAAAGAAATCCTGACAGCTAAGTGCTGACAGCGCGAAATCTGCATCGTAAAGAGCCGTTTTGCTGCTGTGCTGTAACGTATTCTTGACGATAAACTTCGTCCTGCTCCAAAAAAGTCAGCCTGCTTGCAAGAGTCGACCCGCCATGCGTATCAAAGTGCACTGTCAGAACCGCGTCGGCATCCTGCGCGATATCCTCCAATTGCTGGTCGCCTACGGCGTCAACGTGTCCGGCGGGGAAGTGGGGGGCGAGCATGGCGATGCGATTTACCTGCGCTGCCCGAATCTGATCAATCTGCAGTTTCAGGCGCTGGTGCCGAAATTCGAGACCATCCCCGGCGTCTTCGGCGTCAGGCGTGTGGGGTTGATGCCCAGCGAGCGTAGGCACATGGAGTTGAATGCATTGCTGGGGGCGTTGGAGTTTCCTGTGTTGTCCATCGACATGGGCGGCTCGATCGTCGCGGCGAACCGCGCCGCTGCGCAGTTGCTGGGTGTGCGCGTCGATGAAGTGCCCGGCATCCCGCTGTCGCGCTACGCCGAGGATTTCGACTTGCCGCAACTGGTGCGCGCCAATCGTTCGCGCATCAACGGCCTGCGGGTGAAGGTCAAGGGCGACGTCTTTCTCGCCGACATCGCGCCGCTGCAATCCGAGCACGAAGACAGCGAAGCCATGGCCGGCGCGGTCTTGACCCTGCACCGAGCGGATCGGGTCGGCGAGCACATCTACCAGGTACGCAAGCAGGAGTTGCGCGGTTTCGACAGCATCTTCCAGAGCTCCAAAGTCATGGCCGCGGTGGTTCGCGAAGCCCGGCGCATGGCGCCACTGGATGCGCCTCTATTAATAGAAGGGGAAACCGGCACCGGCAAAGAGCTGTTGGCGCGGGCCTGTCATCTGGCGAGCCCGCGCGGGCAGTCGCCGATGATGGCGCTCAATTGCGCCGGGTTGTCCGAGTCCATGGCCGAAACCGAGCTGTTCGGCTATGGGCCGGGTGCGTTCGAAGGTGCGCGGGCCGAAGGCAAGCTGGGGCTACTGGAGCTCACGGCGGGCGGTACGTTGTTTCTCGACGGCGTGGCGGAAATGAGCGCGCGGCTTCAAGCGAAACTGCTGCGCTATCTGCAGGAAGGCTGCTTTCGTCGTGTCGGAAGTGATGAAGAGGTGTATCTGGATGTGCGGGTGATCTGCGCCACTCAGGTCGATCTGTCCGAGCTGTGCGCCCGGGGCGAGTTTCGCCAGGACCTCTATCACCGCCTCAACGTGCTGTCGCTGCACATCCCTCCACTGCGCGAATGCCTCGACGGTCTGGAGCCGCTGGTGCAGCATTTCCTTGATCAGGCCAGTCGGCAGATCGGTTGCCCGTTGCCACGCATTGCGCCTGCCGCCATGGAGCGCCTGGGTCACTATCACTGGCCGGGTAATGTCCGGCAGCTGGAAAATGTCTTGTTCCGAGCGGTTTCGTTGTGCGAAGGCGGTGTGGTCAAGGCTGAACATATTCGTCTGCCCGATTATGGCGTGCATCAGCCATTGGCGGATTTCTCATTGGAAGGTGCGTTGGAAGCGATTGTCGGGCGATTTGAAAAGGCAGTACTTGAACAACTTTATACGGCGCATCCCAGCAGTCGTTTATTGGGTAAACGCCTGGGTGTATCGCATACAACGATCGCCAATAAGTTGAAGCACTATGGAATTGGGCAAGTTCAATAAGCGTGACGCCCCGTACAATCAATTGTCGGGGCGTTCATCATCTAACGATCAGCCGTTACTGCAACCGTTGCCCATGACCATGTATTCCATGACATGGCGCTGGCCTTGCGAGTCTTCGTAGGTCATGTGCTGGGGCACTACGCTGCACACGTCAGGCACTTCGTCCACGGAGATGACCTTGGCGATGTCCAGTTTGGTCGAGTAAGTGTAGTGCTCGATACGTTGTTGCTGGCTGGCGACTTTGGCGCCTGATTCTTCTGCCATTGCCATGGCGCTGAAACCACAAAGAGCCATTACAACCACTGCAGCTTTCATTACGTGTTTCCTCTAAGTTGCTTCATCAATAGTGTCGAACGGGTATTGCGCTCGACAGGGTGCACACAACCTTTGTGGGGCTCTGTGTGAAGCCAGTTGATAAGTGTCAAAGTTGCGGGATCGACAAGCCAGTGTGGGGGGCTGTGAGTTGTCAATCGTTTGCCGTGTTGGCAGAACGAATTCTAGGCCGCTGCCTGAAAGTTATATAGAAACCATTTTGATAAAGACTGTTGAGCATTCCGGTAATAATCGCCAACACGGGCGATTGCGGCCTGCGCGGTCTAGTTCTTTGGTCGTAGTTAGAACATGAATATTTGCCACGCACGGGGCACTTGAGGGCTTTTCGGCGTTATGCTGAAGGCCGGTAAGACCATCGTCGAATGGCTTTCTGAGCCATCGGCGGATACAAAAGGTCCATACAAAAACAACATTTCCACCGAGGTAAGAAAGATGAGTGCGGCTTCCCTGTACCCCGTCCGCCCTGAAGTGGCAGCAAACACGCTCACTGACGAGGCGACCTACAAGGCCATGTACCAGCAGTCGGTGGTCAACCCCGATGGCTTCTGGCGCGAGCAGGCTCAGCGCCTGGACTGGATCAAGCCTTTTACCACCGTCAAACAGACCTCCTTCGACGACCACCGCGTCGACATCAAGTGGTTCGCCGATGGCACCCTGAACGTTTCTTACAACTGCCTGGACCGTCATCTGGCCGAGCGTGGCGATCAGGTCGCAATCATCTGGGAAGGCGACGATCCTTCCGAAAGCCGCAACATCACCTACCGCGAACTGCACGAAGAAGTCTGCAAGTTCGCCAACGCCCTGCGTGGTCAGGACGTACACCGCGGTGACGTGGTCACCATTTACATGCCGATGATCCCTGAAGCCGTGGTCGCCATGCTGGCGTGCGCGCGCATCGGTGCGATTCATTCGGTGGTGTTCGGCGGCTTCTCGCCGGAAGCCCTGGCGGGCCGCATCATCGACTGTAAATCGAAAGTCGTGATCACCGCCGACGAAGGCCTGCGTGGCGGCAAGCGCACAGCGCTCAAAGCTAACGTCGACCGCGCCCTGACCAACCCTGAAACCAGCAGCGTACAGAAAGTCATCGTGTGCAAGCGCACCGGTGGCGACATCGAGTGGAACCGCCATCGTGACATCTGGTATCACTCGCTGCTGGAAGTGGCATCGTCCACCTGCGCGCCGAAAGAAATGGGCGCCGAAGAGTCGCTGTTCATCCTCTACACCTCCGGTTCTACCGGTAAGCCCAAGGGCGTGCTGCACACCACGGCCGGTTATCTGCTGTACGCCGCGCTGACCCACGAGCGTGTGTTCGACTACAAGCCGGGCGAAATCTATTGGTGCACTGCCGACGTCGGCTGGGTCACCGGCCATAGCTATATCGTCTACGGCCCGCTGGCCAATGGCGCGACCACGCTGTTGTTCGAAGGCATTCCGAACTACCCGGACATCACCCGCATGTCGAAGATTATCGACAAGCACAAGGTCAACATTCTCTACACCGCGCCGACCGCGATCCGCGCGATGATGGCTGAAGGCACCAAGGCCGTTGAAGGCGCTGACGGTTCGAGCCTGCGCCTGCTGGGCTCGGTGGGCGAGCCAATCAACCCGGAAGCCTGGAACTGGTACTACAACACCGTCGGCAAACAGAACTGTCCGATCGTCGACACCTGGTGGCAGACCGAAACCGGCGGCGTGCTGATCAGCCCGCTGCCGGGCGCCACTGCGCTCAAGCCGGGCTCTGCGACCAAGCCGTTCTTCGGTGTGATTCCGGCCCTTGTGGATAACCTCGGCAACCTGATCGAAGGCGCCGCCGAAGGTAATCTGGTGATCCTCGATTCATGGCCGGGCCAGTCCCGCAGCCTGTACGGCGATCACGACCGTTTCGTCGACACCTACTTCAAGACCTTCCGTGGCATGTACTTCACCGGCGACGGCGCCCGTCGCGACGAAGACGGCTATTACTGGATCACCGGTCGCGTCGACGACGTGCTCAACGTCTCCGGCCACCGCATGGGCACCGCGGAAATCGAGAGCGCGATGGTTGCGCACCCGAAAGTCGCCGAAGCCGCAGTGGTGGGCGTGCCGCACGACCTGAAAGGGCAGGGCATCTACGTCTACGTCACCCTCAACGGCGGCGAAGTGCCGGACGAAGCGCTGCGTGTCGAGCTGCGCAACTGGGTGCGTAAAGAAATCGGCCCGATTGCCTCGCCGGACGTCATTCAGTGGGCCCCGGGCCTGCCGAAGACCCGCTCGGGCAAGATCATGCGCCGCATCCTGCGCAAGATCGCCACCGGCGAGTACGATGCGTTGGGTGATATCTCGACGCTGGCCGATCCGGGTGTGGTGTCGCACCTGGTCGAGACGCACAAGACCATGAACGTCGCCTGAGGCATGCAGGGGTGAAACGCCCCGTTCGGTGAAAGCCGGGCGGGGCTTTTTTGCGCTGCATTTCCGCCGTGTACGGAGCTAGCGGGCGAGGAGGAGGATCTGTGGGAGCGAATTCATTCGCGAGACGTCCGTACATCCGGCACATCCCTATCGCTCAGACGATTTTTTCGCGAATGAACTCGCTCCCACAGTGAGTCCGTGCACATTGGATCACTGTGATGACTGAGATATATATCGATTTGTTACCGCCTCATCCGCGCGTGTAACCTCGCGCCCCGAAATGAGGCATATCCCCCCGAAATCGGTGCAGCTCATCGCCGCGCAATCACCGTTCGCCACGCCAGACTTGCCGGATTAGAAGGCTTTGCCAATAATGGGCGCGTTATTTGCTTAGTTGATAGGTTTGCCGCTCAAGGCTCAGGCATGAAATTTCTGGGCTGTCAATCAGGCTGATCGGGTTTCTCGGTGCTTCTGTAACTAGTTGTCGCATTGAAGAAATATCGACTTACAGCCTGCCGCTAAAATGCCGATCACTCGCCGAAGGCCTGTCGAGCCCTGAGACTCGACGGCACCTCGCGTCGCAATTTCAGATATTCCTTCTGCACATTGAGCGTTTCGCTCACTGCCATTTGTCGCGTTATACCGATGGAGTTCCAAGAATGAAAAAGCTCATGCTGCTGGGTGCGCTGGCGCTGTCCGTATTGGCACAGCCTGTGTTCGCCGATGAAAAGCCCCTGAAGATCGGCATCGAAGCGGCGTACCCCCCATTCGCCTCCAAGGCGCCGGATGGCAGCATCGTGGGTTTTGACTACGACATCGGCAACGCCCTGTGCGAAGAGATGAAGGTCAAGTGCGTGTGGGTCGAGCAGGAATTCGACGGCCTGATCCCGGCGCTGAAAGTACGCAAGATCGACGCCATCCTGTCCTCGATGTCCATCACCGAAGACCGCAAGAAGTCTGTCGACTTCACCAATAAGTACTACAACACTCCGGCCCGTCTGGTCATGAAGCAGGGCACCGTCGTCAGCGACAGCCTGACCGAGCTCAAGGGCAAGAACATCGGCGTGCAACGTGGTTCGATCCACGAGCGTTTCGCCAAGGAAGTCCTGGCTCCGCTGGGCGCCGAAATCAAGCCATACAGCTCGCAGAACGAGATCTACCTGGACATCGGCGCCGGTCGTCTGGACGGCACCGTGGCTGACGCGACCCTGCTGCAAGATGGCTTCCTGAACACTGATTCGGGCAAGGGCTACGCTTTCGTGGGCCCGGCCTTCACCGACGTCAACTACTTCGGCGACGGCGTAGGCATCGCGGTGCGCAAGGGCGACAAGGCCGATCTGGACAAGATCAACGCCGCCATCGCCGCCATCCGTGCCAACGGCAAATACAAGGCGATCCAGGACAAGTACTTCGACTTCGATATCTACGGCAAGTAAGTCGACGTCTGTCCGTAATGGCGCAATCGGCAGGGTCTTCATCCTTCTGATCGCGCCATTTTTCTATCCCGCGCTCGAGGGCCACACTACATGTTGAAAGGCTACGGAGCCGTCATCCTCGACGGTGCATGGCTGACCCTGCAGCTCGCCCTGTGCTCCATGGCACTGGCCATCGTGCTCGGTCTGATCGGGGTGTCGCTGCGCCTGTCGCCGGTGCGCTGGCTGGCCTGGCTGGGCGACCTGTACTCCACCGTCATTCGTGGCATCCCGGATCTGGTGCTGATCCTGCTGATCTTCTACGGCGGCCAGGACCTGCTCAACCGCGTCGCGCCGTTGCTTGGTCACGACGACTACATCGACCTGAACCCGCTGATGGCCGGTATCGGCACGCTGGGTTTCATTTTCGGTGCGTACCTTTCTGAAACCTTCCGTGGCGCGTTCATGGCCATTCCCAAGGGGCAGTCCGAAGCCGGCATGGCCTATGGCATGAGCAGTTCTCGCGTGTTTTTTCGCATCCTGGTGCCGCAGATGATTCGTCTGGCGATTCCAGGCTTCACCAACAACTGGTTGGTGCTGACCAAGGCCACCGCCCTGATCTCTGTGGTCGGCCTGCAGGACATGATGTTCAAGGCCAAGCAGGCGGCCGACGCCACCCGCGAACCCTTCACTTTCTTCCTCGCAGTCGCGGCCATGTACCTGGTGATCACCAGCGTCTCGCTGCTGGTATTGCGTCACATCGAGAAACGCTACTCGGCCGGCGTAAGGGTGGCAGACCTATGATCTTCGATTACAACGTCGTCTGGGAAAACCTGCCGCTGTACTTCGGCGGCCTGCTGATCACCCTCAAGCTGCTGGCGCTGTCGCTTTTTTTCGGTCTGCTGGCAGCTTTGCCGCTGGGCCTGATGCGCGTCTCCAAAGTCGCCTGGGTCAACCTGCTGGCCTGGGGCTACACCTACGTGATTCGCGGCACGCCGATGCTGGTGCAGCTGTTCCTGATCTACTACGGTCTGGCGCAGTTCGAAGCGGTTCGCGAGAGCTTCCTCTGGCCCTGGCTGTCCAGCGCGACCTTCTGTGCTTGCCTGGCGTTTGCCATCAATACCAGTGCCTACACCGCTGAAATCATCGCTGGCAGCCTGAAATCCACGCCGCCCGGCGAGATCGAAGCGGCGCGGGCGATGGGCATGTCCAAGTCCAAGATGTACCGCCGCATCCTGCTGCCCTCCGCCCTGCGCCGGGCGCTGCCACAGTACAGCAACGAAGTGATCATGATGCTGCAGACCACGAGTCTGGCGTCCATCGTCACCCTGATCGACATCACCGGCGCGGCGCGTACGGTCAACGCGCAGTTCTATCTGCCGTTCGAGGCGTACATCACGGCGGGCGTGTTCTACCTGTGCCTGACCTTCATTCTGGTGAAACTGTTCAAGCTGGCCGAGCGCCGCTGGCTCAGTTACCTCGCACCGAGGAAGCACTGATATGCAACGCATCGATCACGATCTGCCCTGGGGCAACCTGGGCACGCAGCGCACTTTGAGCGTGTTCCGTTTCGGTCAGGGCGAGCGCAAGGCCTACATCCAGGCCAGCCTCCACGCCGATGAGCTGCCGGGCATGCGCACTGCGTGGGAACTGAAAAAGCGTCTGACAGAGCTCGAAGACCAAGGCCTGCTCAACGGCGTCATCGAACTGGTGCCTGTGGCCAATCCAATCGGGCTGGGGCAGTTGCTGCAGGGCAACCACCAGGGCCGTTTCGAATACGGCAGCGGCAAGAACTTCAACCGCGATTTCACCGAGCTGAGCGCGCCGGTGGCCGAGCTGCTGGCCGGCAAGCTGGGCGATGACCCTCACGCTAACGTGCGGCTGATTCGTCAGGCCATGGCCGATGTGCTCGATCAGTTGCCGCCTGCGGGCAGCGAACTGGCGGGCATGCAGCGCTTGCTGCTGAGCCACGCCTGCAACGCCGACATCGTCCTCGATCTGCACTGCGACACCGATGCCGCGCTGCACATGTACGCCTTGCCCCAGCACTGGCCGCAATGGCGTTCATTGTCGGCGCACCTGGGTGTCAGCGTTGGTCTGTTGGCCGAAGATTCGGGCGGCAGCTCGTTCGACGAAGCCTGCTCGCTGCCGTGGCTGCGACTGGCCAAGCAATTTCCCGACGCGCAGATTCCGTTCGCTTGCATGTCGACCACGCTGGAGCTGGGCGGCCAGTCCAACACTGGCAAGACCGAGGCCTGCGCCTACGCCGAGGGCATTCTGGCGTTCCTCGCCGAGCAGGGCCTGATCAGTGGCGACTGGCCGCAGCCAAGCCATGAGGCCTGCGAAGGCATGCCTTTCGAAGGCACCGAAATGATCTACGCGCCGCACCCGGGTGTCCTGACTTTCCTGCGCCCGGCGGGTGCCTGGGTCGAGCCGGGCGAGCCGCTGTTCGAGGTGGTCGATCCATTGACCGATCGCGCGACCACGATGTACGCCGGCACCGCCGGTGTGCTGTTCGCCATCGAAAAACTGCGTTACGCCCAGCCGGGTTTCTGGATGGCCAAGGTGGCGGGCCGCACCCCGTTGCGCACAGGCCGCCTGCTCAGTGACTGATTACGTGTGAGAACCGACAACATGAACAAACTGGAAGTCCAGGACCTGCACAAATGCTACGGCACTCACGAGGTGCTCAAAGGCGTTTCGCTGACCGCCAAGGCGGGCGATGTGATCAGCATCATCGGCTCCAGCGGCTCGGGCAAGAGCACCTTCCTGCGCTGCATCAACCTGCTGGAGCAGCCGAAATCCGGTCGCATCCTGCTCAACAACGAAGAGCTGAAGCTGGTGGCCAACAAGGACGGCGGCCTGAAGGCTGCCGACCCGAAACAGCTGCAGCGCATGCGTTCGCGGCTGTCGATGGTGTTCCAGCATTTCAACCTGTGGTCGCACATGACCGCGCTGGAAAACATTATCGAAGCGCCGATTCACGTGCTCGGCGTGCCCAGGAAAGAAGCGCTGGAAAAGGCCGAGCACTACCTGAACAAGGTCGGTGTCGCCCATCGCAAAGACGCTTTCCCCGGGCACATGTCCGGTGGTGAGCAGCAGCGCGTGGCGATTGCCCGTGCGCTGGCGATGGAACCTGAGGTCATGCTGTTCGACGAACCGACCTCGGCGCTGGACCCGGAGCTGGTGGGCGATGTGCTGAAAGTCATGCAGGCGCTGGCCCAGGAAGGCCGCACCATGGTGGTGGTGACCCACGAAATGGGCTTTGCTCGTGAAGTCTCCAACCAGTTGATTTTTCTGCATAAAGGGCTCGTCGAAGAAAGCGGCGACCCCCGTGAAGTGCTGGTCAACCCGAAATCGGAACGTCTGCAGCAATTCCTTTCCGGCAGTTTGAAGTAACGATTGGCGCCGCCGCCAACGGTGCGTTTTGTGTCAGAACAGTTCATGCTGCGCGTCACTTTGACCGCTGCCATGAACTGAAAAAAGCAGATTTATTTCGCACGCTTGTCGTGTGACCCACCACAGCGACTCGTTTCGGATTGCACGCCATGACTGCCCATCGAATAGGATTTCTCATCTGGCCCGGCACCAAAGCCTTGACCTTGGCGCTGGCGGAAGAAGCCCTGCGTGTCGCTCAGCGCGTGCACCCCGAAGTGACGTACGAGTTGTCGTTCATGCATGCCGAACCTGCCACCGAAGGCGCTGGTTGGCAGTTGCCGGGCGAGCCTTGGGCAGGACGTCTGGAAGGGTGTCAGAAGCTGTTTCTGCTGGCCGACGAACCTCCCGCGCCGATGGCGTCTGCGCTGGCGGGCGCGCTCAAGCAGCTGGTGCGTGCCGGTTGTGTGATCGGCGGGCTGTCGGCAGGCGTGTATCCGCTGGCACAGCTGGGGCTGCTCGATGGCTATCGCGCGGCGGTGCACTGGCGCTGGCAGGATGATTTCGCCGAGCGCTTCCCTAAAGTGATCGCAACCAGCCATCTGTTCGACTGGGATCGTGATCGCCTGACCGCGTGTGGCGGCATGTCGGTGCTCGATCTGCTGCTGGCGGTGCTGGCCCGTGATCATGGCGCCGAGCTTGCCGGTGCGGTGTCGGAAGAACTGGTGGTCGAGCGCATTCGTGAGGGTGGCGAGCGTCAGCGCATTCCGCTGCAGAATCGCCTGGGTTCCAGCCATCCGAAGCTGACCCAGGCCGTGCTGTTGATGGAAGCCAACATCGAAGAGCCGCTGACCACCGACGAAATTGCCCAACATGTGTGCGTGTCCCGACGTCAGCTGGAGCGTATCTTCAAGCAATACCTCAACCGCGTGCCAAGCCAGTATTACCTGGAATTGCGCCTGAACAAGGCCCGGCAGATGCTGATGCAGACCAGCAAGTCGATCATCCAGATCGGCCTCTCCTGCGGCTTCTCCTCCGGCCCGCACTTCTCCAGCGCCTATCGCAACTTCTTCGGCGCCACCCCTCGCGAAGACCGCAACCAGCGGCGCAGCAGCAGTCCGTTTGAACTGTCGTCGGTGCCTGCTGAGCGCGGATAAGCAAGGCTCTAAGCGGATTCAAATCCCGGTGGGAGCGAATTTATTCGCGAAAAATGTTTCAGGCGACAGAGATCGGCTGCACGTCAGGCCGTCTCGCGAGTGAATTCCCCCACAGGAGTATTCAACGCGTCCGGAATCCGGACCCGGACAACCCCCCTGTTCAATCCGTGGTCGGCAATACGAATTCAAATCCTCACGACGCTGCTACAACCGCTCGCCAACGTTTAAACTGCGCCTTTCCGACGCTATTTGTCGCATTGCCGAAAGCCTCGGAAAAACCCGGTTTTGCGCTATAAGAAGTTGTCGCTTGGCGGCAAGGCCGGACTGAAATCAGTCCTTACAATCCTTCCATCGCTTGCCAGTCCCAGGCAGGCGTTCCTCTTCAGGAGACTCCGATGTCCGTTGAGCAAGTACCGGTGCAACGTGCCGATTTCGACCAGGTGATGGTCCCCAACTACGCCCCTGCGGCGTTCATTCCGGTGCGCGGTCAGGGTTCCCGCGTGTGGGATCAGGCGGGGCGCGAGCTGATCGATTTCTCTGGCGGCATCGCAGTCAACGTGCTCGGCCACGCCCACCCGGCACTGGTCGGCGCACTGACCGAACAGGCCAACAAGCTGTGGCATGTCTCCAACGTGTTCACCAACGAGCCGGCGCTGCGTCTGGCCAAAAAGCTGGTGGACGCCACCTTCGCCGACCGCGTGTTCTTCTGTAACTCCGGCGCTGAAGCCAACGAAGCCGCCTTCAAGCTGGCCCGCCGCGTGGCCCATGACCTGTACGGCACCGAGAAGTACGAAATCATCGCCGCACTGAACAGCTTCCACGGCCGCACCCTGTTCACCGTGAGCGTGGGCGGTCAGCCGAAATACTCCGACGGTTTCGGCCCGAAAATCACCGGTATTACCCACGTCCCCTTCAACGACCTCGACGCCTTGAAAGCTGCGATCAGTGACAAGACCTGCGCTGTGGTGCTGGAGCCGATTCAGGGCGAAGGCGGCGTGTTGCCTGCCGAGCTTGCCTACCTGCAGGGCGCGCGCAAACTGTGCGACGAGCACAACGCGCTGCTGATCTTCGACGAAGTGCAGAGCGGCATGGGCCGTAGCGGCCACCTGTTCGCCTACCAGCATTACGGCGTGACCCCGGACATCCTTTCCAGCGCCAAGAGCATCGGCGGTGGTTTCCCCATGGCGGCCATGCTGACCACCGAAAAACTGGCCAAGCACCTGGCGGTCGGCGTTCACGGCACCACGTACGGCGGTAACCCGCTGGCGTGCGCGGTGGGCGAGGCGGTGATCGACGTGGTCAACACCCCTGAAGTCCTCGCTGGCGTCACGGCCAAGCACCAACTGTTTAAGGCCCGCCTTGAGAAGATCGGCCAGCAATACGGCGTATTCAGCGAAGTGCGCGGCATGGGCCTGCTGATCGGTTGCGTACTGACCGACGCCTGGAAGGGCAAGGCCAAGGATTTCTTCAACGCCGCCGAGCATGAAGGCGTGATGATCCTGCAAGCCGGCCCGGATGTGGTGCGTTTTGCACCAAGCCTGGTGATCGAGGAGGTCGATATCAACGAAGGCCTGGATCGTTTCGAGCGCGCGGTGGCCAAGCTGACAGCGGCTTAACCAACGCGACACATCTCCTGTAGGCGTGAGCTTGCTCGCGATAGCGGTTTGTCAGATACATCCACGTTGTCTGATACATAGCCATCGCGGGCAAGCGCGCTCCTACACGGGATCGCGGTCATGACTGATCTTTTTTTCTTTTGCCGGACAACCGGCCCGTTTTTTCTCAAGGAGTGACACCATGCTGGTGATGCGCCCCGCGCAAATGGCTGATCTGAGCGAGGTTCAACGACTCGCTGCGGACAGCCCGATTGGTGTCACGTCCCTGCCGGATGACGCTGGCCGTCTGGGTGACAAGATCGCCGCTTCCGAAGCGTCGTTCGCCGCCGAGGTCAGTTTCAATGGCGAGGAAACCTATTTCTTTGTGCTGGAAGACACCGAATCCGGGCGTCTGGTGGGCTGTTCCGGGATCGTCGCGTCTGCCGGCTATTCCGAACCGTTCTACAGCTTTCGTAACGAAACCTTCGTTCATGCCTCGCGCGAACTGAAGATCCACAACAAGATTCACGTGCTTTCCCAGTGCCACGACCTGACCGGCAATAGCCTGTTGACCAGCTTCTATGTGCTGCCGGAACTGGTCGGCACGCTGTGGTCGGAGCTCAACTCCCGCGCCCGTTTGCTGTTCATGGCAGCGCACCCTGAGCGCTTCGCCGATTCGATCGTCACCGAGATCGTCGGCTACAGCGACGAAAACGGCGATTCGCCCTTCTGGGACGCCATCGGTCGCAATTTCTTCGACCTCAACTACGCCGAGGCCGAGCGCATCTGTGGCTTGAAGAGCCGTACGTTTCTCGCCGAACTGATGCCCCACTACCCGATCTACGTGCCGCTGTTGCCCGACGAGGCGCAGGAGGCCATGGGTCAGGTGCATCCGCGGGCGCAGATCACCTTCGACATCCTGATGCGCGAAGGCTTCGAGACCGACCATTACATCGACATCTTCGACGGCGGTCCGACCCTGCATGCGCGCACCTCGGGCATTCGCTCGATCGCCCAGAGCCGCGTAGTGCCGGTGAAGATCGACCCGGTCGCCAGCGGCGATGCCGTTAAGGGCGGGCGTCCTTATCTGGTCGCCAACAGCCAGCTGCAGGATTACCGCGCGGTGATGCTGGAGCTGGACTGGGTGCCTGGCAAGCCGGTGACTCTGAGCGTCGCAGCGGCAGAGGCCTTGGGTGTGGGCGAAGGCGCCAGCGTGCGCATCGTTGCGGTTTGACAGTTGAGTCATCGGTGACCGCTGTCGGTCGCCGTGTCGCGGGTTTGAGTTGGCTGGTGTCTCAAAACAGAGACCGGCATGAGGAGAAAGCATGATCGTTCGTCCCGTACGCAGCAGTGACCTACCGGCGCTGATCGAATTGGCACGTAGCACGGGCGCAGGCCTGACCACGCTGCCGGCCAACGAAGAGCGTCTGGCGCACCGGGTCGGTTGGGCGGAAAAAACCTTCCGTGGCGAGGCCGAGCGGGGCGACACCGATTACCTGTTCGTCCTCGAAGACGATGACGGTCGCGTGGTCGGCATCTCCGCCATCGCCGGTGCGGTTGGTCTGCGCGAGCCTTGGTACAACTACCGGGTGGGCCTGACGGTCAGCGCGTCTCAAGAGCTGAATATCTACCGCGAGATTCCGACGCTGTTTCTGGCCAACGATCTGACCGGCAACTCCGAGCTGTGCTCGCTGTTCCTGCATGCCGACGCCCGCAATGGCCTCAATGGCCGCCTGCTGTCCAAGGCGCGGATGTTGTTCATTGCCGAATTCCCTGAGTTGTTCGGCGCCAAGATCATCGCTGAAATGCGCGGCATGTCGGACGAACAGGGCCACTCGCCATTCTGGGAAAGCCTGGGCCGGCATTTCTTCAAGATGGAATTCAGTCAGGCCGATTACCTGACTGGCGTTGGCAACCGCGCGTTCATCGCCGAGCTGATGCCGAAATTCCCGCTGTACAGCTGCTTCCTCTCGGAGGCCGCGCGCAACGTCATCGGTCGCGTGCACACCAGCACCGAACCTGCGCTGACCATGCTCAAGGCCGAAGGCTTCAGCTATCAGGGCTACGTCGACATCTTCGATGCGGGCCCTGCAATTGAATGCGAAACCACCAAGATCCGCGCCGTGCGCGAGAGTCAGGCGCTGGTGCTGGCGGTCGGCACGCCAGGCGATGACGCCACGCCGTTCCTTATCCACAACCGTAAACGCGAAGACTGCCGCATCACCGCTGCACCTGCGCGATTTGCAGCCGGGACGCTGGTGGTCGACCCGATGACCGCCCGGCGCCTGCGCCTCACCGCAGGCGATCAGGTGCGCGCGGTGCCTCTGTCACCGGCTCGGGAGGGTGTGTAATGAGCACGCTGTATATCGCAGGCGCCTGGCAGGACGGGCAGGGCGAGGCATTTGAGTCGCTAAACCCGGTCTCGCAACAAGTGATCTGGAAAGGTCAGGGCGCCAGTGCCGAACAGGTCGACGCAGCCGTAAACGCCGCTCGTCAGGCCTTCCCGGCCTGGGCGATGCGCACGCTGGAAGAGCGCATCGTTGTGCTGGAAGCCTTCGCCGCCACCCTGAAAAGCCGAGCCGACGACATCGCCCGCTGCATCGGTGAGGAAACCGGCAAGCCGCTGTGGGAATCGGCGACAGAGGTGACCAGCATGGTCAACAAGGTCGCGATTTCGATCCAGAGCTATCGCGAGCGCACCGGCGAGAAGAGCGGCCCATTGGGCGACGCCACCGCCGTGTTGCGTCACAAGCCCCATGGCGTGGTCGCGGTGTTCGGGCCTTACAACTTCCCGGGGCATCTGCCGAACGGGCATATCGTTCCGGCGTTGCTGGCGGGCAACGCGGTGGTGTTCAAACCCAGCGAGCTGACCCCGAAAGTTGCCGAGCTGACCGTGCAATGCTGGATCGACGCCGGTCTGCCGGCTGGCGTGTTGAATCTCGTGCAAGGCGCGCGTGACACTGGCATCGCCCTGGCGGCCAATGCTGGCATCGATGGGTTGTTCTTCACCGGTTCCAGCCGCACGGGCAATTCGCTGCATCAGCAGTTCGCCGGTCGTCCGGACAAGATCCTCGCCCTGGAAATGGGCGGCAACAACCCGCTGGTGGTGGATCAGGTCGCCGACGTCGATGCCGCGGTCTACACCGTCATTCAGTCCGCATTCATTTCTGCAGGCCAGCGCTGCACCTGTGCTCGTCGTCTGTTGGTGCCGCAAGGCCCGTGGGGCGATGCCTTCCTGACGCGTCTGGTCGAGGTGAGCAAGACCATTGAAGTGGGCGCGTTCGATCAGCAGCCCGCGCCGTTCATGGGCTCGGTGATTTCCCTGCGAGCGGCGCAGGCGCTGGTCGATGCACAGGAACACCTGCTGGCCAACGGCGCGTTGGCGTTGCTGGAAATGACCCAGCCTGATACGAACTCGGCACTGCTGACCCCAGGCATTCTCGACGTTAGCGACGTGAACGATTGCCCCGACGAAGAACTGTTCGGGCCCTTGCTGCAGGTGATTCGCTACGTGGATTTCGACGGGGCCATCGCTGAGGCCAACGCCACCCAATACGGCCTGGCGGCGGGGTTGCTGTCGGATTCGCAGGAGCGTTATCAGCAGTTCTGGCTGCAAAGCCGGGCGGGCATCGTCAACTGGAACAAGCAACTGACGGGGGCAGCGAGCACCGCGCCGTTCGGTGGGGTGGGGGCTTCGGGCAACCATCGCGCCAGCGCCTACTACGCAGCGGATTACTGTGCGTATCCGGTCGCGTCGCTGGAAACCGGCACCCTCGCATTGCCGACGAGCCTGACGCCTGGCATCAGTTTGAATTGAACGTGTAGGAGCGCGCTTGCCCGCGAAAGGTGGGTCTGCGCCAGATTCGTCGGATGACCCGACGTAATCGCGGGCAAGCGCGCTCCTACACGTTGTGTGTTGCGCACCAAGAGTGTGCCTATAAAAACAGATCCACGGAGCCTCACCGATGAAATCCTGTGAAGTCAACTTTGACGGTCTAGTGGGGCCGACCCATAACTACGGCGGGCTGTCCTACGGCAACGTCGCGTCCCAGAGCAATTGCCAGCAGTCGTCCAACCCGCGCGAGGCGGCGTTGCAGGGCCTGGCGAAAATGAAAGCGCTGATGGACATGGGTTTCACCCAGGGCGTGCTGGCGCCGCAGGAGCGTCCGGACATCGCCGGGCTGCGTAAACTGGGCTTCAGCGGCACCGATGCGCAGGTCGTCGAGCGTGCAGCCAAAGAATCCATGCCGCTGCTGGTGGCCAGTTGCTCGGCATCAAGCATGTGGGTGGCCAACGCCGCGACGGTCAGCCCTAGCGCCGACACCGCCGACGGCCGCGTGCATTTCACCGCCGCCAACCTCAACTGCAAATACCACCGCAGCATCGAGCATCCGACCACCAGCCGCGTGCTCGGGGCGATGTTTGCCGATCAGCAGCACTTCGCTCATCACGCGGCCCTGCCTGCCGTCGCCCAGTTCGGCGATGAGGGCGCGGCCAACCACACGCGTTTCTGCCGCAGCTACGGTGAGGCGGGCGTGGAATTTTTCGTGTTCGGTCGTGCGGCTTTCGACACCCGTTTCCCGGCGCCGCAGAAGTACCCGGCGCGCCAGACTCTCGAAGCCTCGCAGGCCGTCGCACGCCTGCATGGGCTGAGCGATGAAGGCGTGGTCTACGCCCAGCAGAACCCGGCGGTGATCGATCAGGGCGTGTTTCACAACGACGTGATCGCGGTCGGCAACGGCGAGGTGCTGTTCTACCACGAGGACGCCTTTCTCAATACCGAGCACATGCTCAGCGAGCTGCACGACAAGCTCAATCGTCGTGGCGGCCGCTTCCAGGCCATCTGTGTGCCGCGCACCGAGGTGGGTGTGGAAGACGCTGTCCGCTCCTACCTGTTCAACAGCCAGCTGCTGTCGCGCCCGGATGGCTCGATGCTGCTGATCGTGCCGGAAGAGTGCCGCAGCAACGAGCGTGTGTGGCATTACCTGCAACGCCTGATCGCCGATGACAGCCCGATTCGCGAGGTCAAGGTCTTCGACCTCAAGCAGAGCATGCAGAATGGAGGAGGCCCAGCCTGCCTGCGCCTGCGCGTGGCGCTGAATGAAACGGAACTGGCGGCGATCAACCCAGGGGTTATCATGACCGCGCCGTTGTACGACACGCTGACCCAGTGGGTGGACAAGCATTACCGCGATCGCCTGAGCGAAAGCGACCTGGCCGATCCGCAACTGCTCACCGAATGCCGCACGGCACTGGATGAACTGACGCAGCACCTGAAGCTGGGCGCGGTCTATCCTTTCCAAATCAATTGATCCACCGGTGACATCACGCCTGAGCCCAATCGGCGTCAGGCCGTGATGTCGTTGCGTTTACAGAGAGAATGTTTATGACCGACGCCCTGCGTTTGATCCTTGAAGACACCGACGGCACCCAGCTGGAAACCTCCTGCACGCGTTTTGCCGTGATCTGGCAGGGCAAAGAAGTCTGGATTCAGCAGGACGGCCGTGGCCAGCTGCTGATCGGTGTGGACGTCGAAGAAGGCGACAGCGAATACGCCAACCTGCTGCTGCGCCCGATGGCCACCAACCTAGTGAGCCTGCAGCTGGAAATGGAAGCGGCCGACGTCGATGACGAAGATGACGGTCACGTGCACGGCCCAGATTGTAATCACGACTAAGCCCCCAGGAATTGCGCCATGCTCGCCCTCGGCAAACTGCTTGAACTGACCCTGGCGGGTCGTGAACCCGCAGAAAAGACTCAACTGACCGTCGAGGGCGTGCGCATGCGCTGGCTGGCCGAGGGGGCGCTGGAAGTTCGGCCTCCCGAAGCGAAGGACAATGGCACCGACCTGCTGCTGTCCGCAGGTATCCATGGCAACGAAACCGCGCCTATCGAGCTGCTCGACGCGCTGATTCATGCCATCGCCCGAGGCGAGCTCAAGCCTCGGGCGCGCATTCTGTTCCTGTTCGGCAACCCCGAAGCGATGCGTCGCGGCGAGCGTTACATCGAGCAGGACATCAATCGGCTGTTCAACGGCCGTCACGAGCAAACCGAAGGCAATGAGGCGCTACGTGCCTGTGAGCTCGAACGTCTGGCCGCGAGCTTTTTCAGCCTGCCTGACCGCTATCGCCTGCATTACGACCTGCATACCGCGATACGTGGCTCCAGAATCGAGCAGTTTGCGCTCTACCCCTGGAAAGAGGGGCGCGCACATTCCCGTCGCGAGCTGGTGCGCCTGCACAAGGCTGGGATGGAAGCGGTGCTGCTGCAGAACAAGCCTTCCATCGTGTTCAGCGCCTACACCTACGACAAGCTGGGCGCCGAGGCTTTCACACTGGAACTGGGCAAGGCACGACCGTTCGGGCAGAACCAGCAGGTCAATCTCGCACCGCTGAAGGCCACACTGGAGTATTTGATCCGGGGTAACGAGCCGCTGGTCGGCGATCAGATCGACGGCCTGAAGCTGTTTAGCGTCGCGCGGGAAATCATCAAGCACAGCGATGCCTTCCGCCTGCATCTGCCTGAGGACGTCGAGAATTTCACCAAGCTGGACAAAGGGTTCGTGCTGGCCGAAGACCTGGCCGATTCACGCTGGGTGGTGGAGGAGGAGGGCGCTCGCATCATCTTCCCGAACCCCAAGGTCAAGAACGGGTTGCGTGCAGGGATTCTGATCGTGCCGACGACCGATGAGCACTTGGGGTGAAGCGTTTTTGAATCAGCAACACATTGCCGACTGATTGCAAAACCTGTGGGAGCGAATTCATTCGCGATGCGATGGTACAGGTGATAGAAACGTGTCGGATGCACGGATCCATCGCGAATTAATTCGCCCCTACAGTGGTTTTGCGTTCCGCCATGGGAGCGGTGTCAGATCACCCCGCCGCTTTCTGCGACTCACCCAGACGACGCACCGCACGCAGCTTGCTCAACGTATCGGCGCAGGTCTTGGCCGCTTCCTGACCTTTGTGCACGAAGTGGTTGAAGAAATAGTTGTGGTGCTCTTCACCGGCATGGAAGTGGTGAGGGGTCAGGACCACCGAGAACACCGGCACTTCGGTTTCCAGCTGGACCTGCATCAGCGCGCTGATCACCGACTGTGCGACGAATTCGTGACGATAGATCCCGCCATCGACCACCAGGCCCGCCGCCACGACGCCGCCGTAGCGACCGCTTTTGGCCAGCAGTTTGGCGTGCAGGGGGATTTCAAAGGCGCCGCCGACTTCGAAGAAATCGATATCGCTCTCGGCATAGCCATGGTTAGCCATTTCGGCGACAAAGCCTTTGCGCGCCTGGTCGACGATATCTTTATGCCAGCAGGCTTGAATGAACGCGATGCGCTCGTGAGCGTGGATAGCGGTGGGTTGCATGTGTTCTGACTCCTGTTTAATTAAAAAACAGGGCGTTTTGGATCGAAGGGGATGCCAAGGTACGGGTCGTCAGCGGTCCGGGCAAAATGCTCACGTGACCAGTCTGCGAGACGATCCTGTGGTGCCAATCCCGTTCTCTCTTCATCCGGACTATGACCGTCGGCTCTGGGATCACACCAGATCTGCTGACCTCGCCTTCGCGAGCGCTCGCGGGCTAGACGCATTGCGCGTCATTACCGCCGGTGGGGAATCGCACCCCGCCCTGAGAACGTTGCCGACGGCATATGTCGTCGGCGTGCAGTTTGTAACACAGATTTTCAGAATGTGCATGGAGCCTTTTTGATGGTTTTCATCAGCTTTTCTTATAAGCCCATCTTGGCATTGCGACGCCCAGCCTTGATTATCGATGGTTCTGGCCTCAAGACTGAGGTCTGAACCACTTTTCAGGGAGTTTCATCGTGACGGTTATCGATCTGCGCAGTGACACAGTGACTCAACCCACCGCCGGCATGCGCGACGCCATGGCCCGCGCGCCACTGGGCGACGACGTGTATGGCGAGGACCCGACGGTCAATAAACTGGAGTCGTGGCTGGCGCAGCGTCTGGGTTTCGCGGCAGCGCTGTTCGTTCCCACCGGCACCATGAGCAACCTGCTGGGTCTGATGGCGCACTGCGAGCGCGGCGATGAATACATCGTTGGTCAGCAGGCGCACACCTACAAATACGAAGGCGGCGGCGCAGCGGTGCTGGGTTCGATCCAGCCGCAGCCACTAGAGAATCAGGCCGACGGCTCGCTGGACCTGAATCAGGTCGCTGGCGCGATCAAGGCCGACGACTTCCACTTTGCCCGCACCCGTATCCTGGCGCTGGAAAACACCATGCAGGGCAAGGTGCTGTCCCTGGATTATCTGGCAGCCGCCCGCAAGCTGACCCGCGAGAAGGGCCTTGGTCTGCATCTGGACGGGGCGCGGCTGTACAACGCTGCGGTCAAGCTGGGCGTCGATGCCCGGGAGATTACCCACCATTTCGATTCAGTGTCGGTCTGTCTGTCCAAGGGGCTGGGCGCGCCAGTGGGTTCGGTGTTGTGCGGATCGAGCGAGTTCATCGCCAAGGCCCGCCGGCTGCGCAAGATGGTCGGTGGCGGCATGCGTCAGGCCGGGTTGCTGGCGGCAGCCGGGCTGTACGCGCTGGAGCATCAGGTGGAGCGTCTGGCCGACGACCACGCCAATGCTGCGTTTCTGGGCAAGGCGCTGGGCGAACTGGGATTTGACGTCGAGCCGGTGCAGACCAATATGGTTTACGTTCAGATCGGTGAGCGAGCCGAAAAACTCAAGGCATTCTGCGCCGAGCGAGGGATCGTCCTCAGCGCATCGTCGCGTCTGCGCATGGTCACGCACCTGGATGTGTCGTCCGCGCAGATGGAACAGGTGGTCGGCGCATTTGCCGAATTTGGCAGCCGATAGTCGACCAATAATCCAATTGGCTGCTTCTATCGTACAAAGTGACTGTACCGTGGCAGCAACGCCTATATAATGCGGCCCTTTGCCGTCGTTTCGTCGAATGACGTTATGCAGTTGGCTCCGGCCGCAGTTCCCGTGGAAGAACCTATGAAAAGCGCAGAAATCCGTGAAGCCTTCCTTCGCTTCTTCGAAGAGCAAGGCCACACCCGTGTAGCCTCCAGCTCCTTGATTCCGGGCAATGACCCAACCCTGCTGTTCACCAACGCAGGCATGAACCAGTTCAAGGACTGCTTCCTGGGCCAGGAAAAACGGGCTTATACCCGTGCCGTGAGCAGCCAGAAATGCGTGCGCGCCGGTGGCAAGCACAACGACCTGGAAAACGTCGGCTACACCGCCCGTCACCACACCTTCTTCGAAATGCTGGGTAACTTCAGCTTCGGCGATTACTTCAAGCGCGATGCGATCACCTTCGCCTGGACCTTCCTGACCGGCGTCCTGAAGCTGCCAAAGGACAAACTGTGGGTGACCGTTTACGCCACCGACGATGAAGCCTATGACATCTGGACCAAGGACGTCGGCGTGCCGGCCGAGCGCATGGTCCGCATCGGCGACAACAAGGGCGCGCCTTACGCCTCCGACAACTTCTGGACCATGGGCGACACCGGCCCGTGCGGTCCTTGCACCGAGATCTTCTACGACCACGGCGCCGACATCTGGGGTGGCCCACCGGGCTCGCCGGAAGAAGACGGCGACCGTTACATCGAGATCTGGAACAACGTCTTCATGCAGTTCAACCGCACCGCCGACGGTGTGCTGCACCCGCTCCCCGCGCCGTCGGTCGACACCGGCATGGGTCTGGAGCGGATCAGCGCCGTGCTGCAGCACGTGCACTCGAACTACGAGATCGACCTGTTCCAGAGCCTGCTGGCAGCGGCCGCACACGCTATCGGTTGCAGCAACGACGCCCAGCCTTCGCTGAAAGTCGTGGCCGACCACATCCGTTCCTGCGGCTTCCTGATCGCCGACGGCGTGCTGCCGTCCAACGAAGGCCGTGGCTATGTGCTGCGCCGCATCATTCGTCGCGCCTGCCGTCACGGCAACAAACTGGGCGCCAAGGGCAGCTTCTTCTACCAGATTGTTGCAGCCCTCGTGGCCGAAATGGGCCAAGCCTTCCCTGAGTTGAAATCCCAGCAGGCGCACATCGAGCGCGTGCTCAAGGCCGAGGAAGAGCAGTTCGCCAAGACCCTGGAGCAGGGCCTGAAGATCCTCGAGCAGGACCTGGCCGAGCTCAAAGGCACCGTGGTGCCGGGCGATGTGGTGTTCAAGCTGTACGACACCTACGGTTTCCCGATGGACCTGACCGGCGATATCGCGCGCGAGCGCAACCTGACGCTCGACGAAGAAGGTTTCGAGCGTGAAATGGACGCCCAGCGCGAGCGTGCCCGTTCGGCCAGCTCCTTCGGCATGGACTACAACAGCCTGGTCAAGGTTGATGTGGCCACCGAATTCACCGGCTATAGCGCCACTGCTGGCGACGCGAAAGTCGTTGCGCTCTATAAAGAGGGCATGGCGGTCGAGCAACTGAGCGAAGGCGAAGACGGCGTGGTCATTCTTGACCGCACGCCTTTCTACGCAGAGTCCGGTGGCCAGATTGGCGACAGCGGTTACCTCACCGCGGGCGATGTGCGCTTTGACGTGAGTGACACCACCAAGACCGGCGGTGCGTTCCTGCACCACGGCATCCAGGTGTCGGGCAACCTGAAAGTCGGCGCGACAGTCAGCACCCAGGTTGCCGCCGAAGTGCGTCAGGCCACCTCGCTGAACCACTCGGCCACTCACTTGCTGCACGCGGCACTGCGTCAGGTGCTGGGCGATCACGTTCAGCAGAAAGGCTCGTTGGTCGACAGTCAGCGCCTGCGTTTTGACTTCAGCCATTTCGAAGCCATCAAGCCTGAGCAGATCAAGGCGCTGGAAGACATCGTCAACGCCGAAGTGCGCAAGAACACCCCCGTCAAAACCGAAGAAACCGACATCGAGACCGCGAAACGCAAGGGCGCCATGGCGCTGTTCGGCGAGAAGTACGGCGACACCGTTCGCGTGCTGAGCATGGGCGGTGATTTCTCGGTCGAGCTGTGCGGCGGCATCCACGCCAATCGCACCGGCGACATCGCGCTGTTCAAGATCATCAGCGAAGGCGGCGTGGCTGCCGGCGTGCGTCGTATCGAGGCAGTGACTGGCGCCGTGGCGCTGGCCTACCTGAACACGGCCGAAGAACAACTGAAGGAAGCCGCGGGCCTGGTCAAGGGCAATCGCGACAACCTGCTGGACAAGCTGACGGCTGTCCTGGAACGCAATCGCCTGTTGGAAAAACAGCTGGAACAACTGCAGGCCAAGGCGGCCAGCGCTGCGGGCGACGATCTGTCGGCCGCTGCGGTGGACGTCAAGGGCGCCAAGGTCCTCGCTGCCCGTCTCGACGGTCAGGATGGCAAGGCGCTGCTGGCACTGGTGGATCAGCTGAAGAACAAGCTCGGCCGCGCAGTGATCCTGCTCGGCGGTGTGCACGAAGACAAGGTCGTACTGGTGGCAGGCGTCACCAAGGACCTGACTGGCCAACTCAAAGCCGGTGATTTGATGAAACAAGCGGCAGCCGCCGTTGGCGGTAAAGGCGGCGGTCGTCCTGACATGGCGCAGGGCGGCGGCGTTGATGCCGCTGGCCTGGACGCAGCGCTCGCGCTGGCGGTTCCGTTCGCCGAACAGGGAATTTAAGTCGACCCACCGCTCCTTCTTCATAAGAAGGGGCGGCGCTACGCGGTTTGAATGTTTAACGGGCGCCCTTCACGGGCTGAGGCGGCTTTGAGATGGCTTTAATCGTACAAAAATTTGGCGGCACCTCCGTGGGCTCGATTGAGCGCATCGAGCAGGTGGCCGACAAAGTCAAAAAATTCCGCGAGGCGGGCGATGATCTGGTGGTGGTTCTGTCCGCCATGAGCGGCGAAACCAACCGCCTGATCGACCTGGCCAAGCAGATCAACGCCCATCCGGATCCGCGTGAGCTGGATGTGATCGTGTCCACCGGCGAGCAGGTCACCATTGCCCTGCTGGCCATGGCCCTGATCAAGCGGGGCGTGCCAGCGGTGTCCTACACCGGCAATCAGGTGCGTATCCTGACTGACAACGCGCACAACAAGGCGCGAATCCTGCAGATCGACGATCAGAAGATCCGCTCCGACCTCAAGGCAGGTCGTGTGGTGGTGGTCGCCGGCTTCCAGGGTGTCGACGAAAACGGCAACATCACGACCCTGGGTCGTGGCGGTTCCGACACCACAGGCGTGGCCTTGGCCGCAGCCTTGAAGGCTGACGAATGCCAGATCTACACCGACGTCGATGGCGTTTACACCACTGACCCGCGCGTTGTGCCCCAGGCCCGTCGTCTGGAGAAGATCACCTTCGAAGAGATGCTGGAAATGGCCAGCCTCGGTTCCAAGGTGCTGCAGATCCGCTCGGTGGAGTTCGCCGGCAAGTACAACGTCCCGCTGCGCGTGCTGCACAGCTTCAAGGAGGGTCCGGGTACCCTCATTACCATTGATGAAGAGGAATCCATGGAACAGCCGATCATTTCGGGCATCGCCTTCAACCGTGACGAGGCCAAGCTGACCATTCGTGGCGTCCCTGATACCCCGGGCGTTGCCTTCAAGATCCTCGGCCCGATCAGCGCGGCGAACATCGAAGTGGACATGATCGTGCAAAATGTTGCGCACGATAACACCACCGATTTCACCTTCACCGTGCACCGCAACGAGTACGATCAGGCGCTGACTGTCCTGCAGAATACCGCCCGGGAGATCGGTGCCCGCGAAGTGATCGGCGACACCAAGATCGCCAAGGTCTCCATCGTCGGTGTCGGCATGCGCTCCCACGCAGGTGTGGCCAGCCGCATGTTCGAAGCCCTGGCCAAGGAAACCATCAACATCCAGATGATCTCCACCTCCGAAATCAAGGTTTCGGTCGTGATCGAAGAGAAGTACCTGGAGCTGGCCGTGCGTGCCCTGCACACGGCATTCGAACTCGACGCTCCCCGCCAGGGCGAGTAAGGGTTTTGCCAAAGGGCGCGGTCTTGACCGCGCCTTTTGTGTTTCTGACGTGCACGAGAAACCTGCTTTTTTTTCGTTGCTAGTCAATACTGAGGGTGCTGGCCTGTTGCCGCTTGTGGTGGGGGTCATACCTTATGGTTGTGCAGACTGTTGTCCCTGAATTGAGGTTGAGGAGATAGGTATGCTGATTTTGACCCGTCGTTGCGCGGAGAGCCTGATTATCGGTGATGGTGAAATCACCGTGACCGTGCTCGGCGTAAAAGGTAATCAGGTACGAATTGGGGTCAACGCGCCCAAGGAAGTGGCTGTTCACCGTGAAGAGATTTACCTGCGCATCAAGAAAGAGAAGGACGAGGAACCAAGCCATTAATTTTATTTGAATTTTTGGTTTGCAAACGGGGAAAAGGGTGGTTATTATACGCCCCGTGTTGCGGAGAGCTGGCCGAGTGGCCGAAGGCGCTCCCCTGCTAAGGGAGTACACCTCAAAAGGGTGTCGGGGGTTCGAATCCCCCGTTCTCCGCCATTATTTGCGTAGTACGTTGCAATCTGGCTTCTTCTGTAAGTTGTTGAAATTACTAGAAAAAGTGCTTTACAAAGAGATTCAACGGCCTATAATGCGCGGCAACAAATGCACTCGTAGCTCAGCTGGATAGAGTACTCGGCTACGAACCGAGCGGTCACAGGTTCGAATCCTGTCGAGTGCACCATTTAAGCGTTGTTTGTAGTGATACAAATAACTGCTTTAAGAAAGAGCCTGGCTTCAACAGGTCTTCGGAAGCACCACTCACTTCCAGAAGTAAAATGCAATGACCAGAGGTGATCTGGTTTATCAAGCGCCACCTGCACTCGTAGCTCAGCTGGATAGAGTACTCGGCTACGAACCGAGCGGTCACAGGTTCGAATCCTGTCGAGTGCACCATAAAACGAAAAGCCCGCATGCAAATGCGGGCTTTTTGCTTTTCCGGGATTCATTTTCCAGCCTTGCCTTTTTTGCCCGTGGGTTTCACGCAGCCTTGGGCATCGAACGTCACTTGCCGACTCCGGCCATTCTTTTCCTTGTACACATAACGCAGCTCTGCGTTGCGGCCGACGATTTTGTCCGGCCTGCCCAGCAAGCTCTCGACATCCCTTTTGGTCATACCCGCAGGCGTCTGCTGATTGATGATTGCCTTGCGCCGCTGCTCGGCACTCAACACGTTGCCGCAACCATCGTCGCGCTGACCGACCACCACCAGTTCGCTATGGGTTCGTTTCGACGTTTCGCGCCTTGAAGGTGAAGTGACTACGCTGCCCGGCAGAGGGTTGTGCGCGTCCTGCTGCGTCAAGCTGTGCCCCACCGGGCAGCCGAGTGTGGTGAACATGATGTTACCGCTCGCGTCTTCACAGCGATGCACGGTGGATGCTCCCGCAGAAAAAGGCAGGCAGAGCAGGGCAGTCAGAACGGTTTTGCGGATGTCCAACGGCATGGTGATGTCCTCCTTGACGGGTGTCAGGGGAGACTAGCCACATGAAAATGCTCCGGCGAGCGTGTTTTCTTCTCGGAATGTGACGTCGTAGCAATAGCGACTCGGACAATGCTTAACATTGTGTTGCAAGCGATTGTTCCGCGTTGAATTTTTATCATGCAGCCCAGGCAAGCGGTGTATCATTGCGCCCGTCAGCCCCGCCGGGGCTTGTGGAATACCTCCATGGACTTACCCAGTAGCAACCCGTATTCAAGCTGTTCCAATCAAGAATCGACTGATTGATCTTCCGGCGTGGTCCACTGCTGGGAGTGGAGTTCGCCTATGACCGAAGTAGAAGTAAAAAAAACGCAGGAAAGCCTTCAGGATCGCCTCGCGCAAGTCGTTGATCTGCTGCAGCGCCAGCGCATCGTCGAAGACCTGACTCACCGCCAGGAAGGCCAGCATCAGGATCGGGTTGAAAACCTGGTTCACCGGCAGAACCTGGTCGAGCTGCAACGCAAGCTCGATGACCTGCACTCTGCCGACGTCGCCTACATTCTCGAAGCATTGCCTGTTGAGGACCGCCTGACGGTCTGGCAACTGGTCAAGGCCGAGCGTGACGGCGATATCCTCCTCGAAGTATCCGATTCCGTTCGTGAAACCCTGATTGCCGACATGGACGATCACGAGCTGCTGGCCGCTGCCAAGGAAATGGACGCGGACGAGCTCGCTGACCTCGCGCCGGAACTGCCGCGCGATGTCGTGCATGAGCTCATGGAAGCGCTGGACAGCCAGCAGCGCGAACGCGTGCGCTCGGCCCTCTCGTACGACGAGGATCAGGTCGGCGCGCTGATGGACTTCGAGATGGTCACCATCCGCGAAGACGTCAGCCTCGAAGTGGTTCTGCGTTACCTGCGTCGCCTCAAGGAGCTGCCGGGCCACACCGACAAGCTGTTCGTGGTCGACTATGACGGCGTGCTCAAGGGCGTGCTGCCGATCAAGCGTCTGTTAGTTAACGACCCTGAAAAGCAGGTGTCGGAAGTCATGGCCAGCGACCCTGTGAGTTTTCATCCGGACGGCGACGCCTATGAAGCCGCCCAGGCTTTCGAGCGTTACGACCTCATTTCCTCGCCAGTGGTGGACAAGAACGGCAAGCTGATCGGCCGCCTGACCATCGACGAAATGGTCGACCTGATTCGCGAGGAAAGCGAGACCGAAGTCCTCAACATGGCCGGTCTGCGTGAAGAAGAAGACATTTTCGCCTCCGTATGGCGTTCCCTGCGCAACCGCTGGTCATGGCTGGCGGTCAACCTGATTACGGCCTTTCTCGCATCGCGGGTGATCGGCCTGTTCGAAGGCTCCATCGAAAAGCTGGTGGCGCTGGCGGCATTGATGCCGATCGTCGCCGGGATCGGTGGCAACTCGGGTAACCAGACCATCACCATGATCGTTCGCGCCATGGCGCTGGACCAGGTCAGCACCGGCAACACCTCGCGTCTCATGCGTAAAGAGCTGGGCGTGGCGCTGATCAACGGCTTGGTGTGGGGCGGGGTGATCGGCATCGTGGCCTACTTGCTCTATCACAGCTGGTCGTTGGGGGTCGTAATGACCGCGGCGATGACCTTGAACCTGCTGCTGGCGGCTTTCATGGGGGTCGCCATTCCCATGACGCTGGCGCGCTTCGGGCGCGATCCGGCGATGGGGGCCAGTGTGATGATCACCGCCATGACCGACAGCGGTGGCTTCTTCATCTTCCTGGGGTTGGCCACGCTGTTCCTGCTCTAACGAAATGCTGTAAACAAACAACCGCCTCCAAGGCGGTTGTTTGTTATTGGCGGTTGGCTAACTTAAATAGCGCCCACAAAAAAGCCAGCTTAACGCTGGCTTTTCAGTCTCTGGCGGGCGGGACTTATTCGTCGTCGCTGGTCAGGCTGGTGTCGTGTGCGATCAGCGACACGAGGGCGTTTTGTTGGCGATGAGCGAGCTGGCGGAAGCGCTGCAGCAGTTCGCGCTCATGCAGTGACAGCTCTGGGCTGTCGAGGCGCAGCTTCGGCTCGTCACCCAGTGCGCCTTCCTGAATCAGGCTTTGTTCAAGACGCGCAATGATTTCAGAGTTCATGCTGCGATGGTTGTCCTTGGAGACTTCCGCAATGCGCTCGCGCATGCCTTCCGGAAGACGGACAACGAACTTGTCAGCTGTGCGACTGGAATAATTGGCCTGTTTCATAGGGCTCATATATTTAACCGATTTAGTTCAAAGGGGAGGCGGTTCATGCATTTGGCCGCGAGATGTCATCGTCTGACTGTCATTTGGGCGAAATGTTCAACCTGCCAAACATAAAGGTCCGTCATCATGCATCAATCCGTCGGAACCTTGGCGTCAAATCTGTGACAAATATTGAACTAGATAAAGGCGTTTAGCCAGCACCAATTATCCGAAATGCGTTCTGGTTAGCAAAGTTCCGGGATATCGCTCATCCCAGCGACAGCCATAGACTACGCGGGTTTGCGCCGTAGTGGCTATCTGTCTTCAGCGTAGGGCCTTCCACGAAAATATTCGAGAAAGCATTCAAGAAAAGAGACGAAGGGTCTGTCAGGCGAGGCGCTGGAAAGGGGCTACCAAGCGCGGAAGGGCTTCAGGCGAGGTCGGTAAGGCCGAATCTAGAGATGAACTTGGTCCGGGGTCAGGGCTTTGCCTGGCGCAGTACGGGATCGAATTTGATCTTGCGTCCCACAATCAATGCCATCACAAAGAAGCTGGCGAAGATGCCGGCGCAGGTTTTGGCGACCATGCTGAGGGTGTCCATCGAATGGGGAAGCAGCTGATCCGCAGCCAGGGCCATCAGGGTCAGGATCAGAAAGGACAATGCTGCTTTGGACATGGCGGTTCTCGGTTAGAACAAGAGGGCTATTACAGTAGGTAACAGGATCAGAAGACCCAGCGCTCAGCGCGATCAACTGGAATCGCTTCATCAGTGTCGTTAGCCAGCAGGGCGTCAGAACGCGTGGCTGGCATCGCAGCGTAGCGCGGAGCCTGTTTCACCAAGTAATGCGGCTGGACCTGAACGGCGACGCTCTCGGTTTTGCTGCCATCGTCGTGAATGTGGAAGGCCACCAGTGCAACGAGGGCTGCTGCATTCAACAGGGAGAGGGAGAGAGTCACGTTCATCTCGGTTACCTTCGCTTAGTATTGATCTATGAAGGGGATTGCATGAGAAGAGGTAATGCACCCCGCATGCCAAACGAATTTGATAAAAAATAACAATAAAATCAATAGGTTATATAATCTTCCGGGACGTTTGAGATTGCAGTTTGCAATGATGTCATTTTGCGGTATTGCAATTTGCATGATGCGTTGCAAAAAATTGCCAGAACTCCGGCGGACTACAGCCTAAAAAGACAATGACGACATGACAAAACAATGGCTTGCCGTTAACATGCACGCCGTCTCGCTCATGCCACCCAGAGCGCTGACCTTCATAGGCTACGGCTGTTGAGTCCTCTTAGTTCAACGGATAGAACGAGCCCCTCCTAAGGGCTAGATGCAGGTTCGATTCCTGCAGGGGACACATCCTTTCCGTATCGCCGCGCTCATTGCCCTGCACGTCCGGTTTGGCGGTGGCGACGACAGCGTTCCGAGCAGTATTTCACGTCCTCCCAGCAGCGCTCCCACTTCTTGCGCCATGAAAATGGCAGACCGCAGACCGCGCAGCTTTTCACGGGCAGTTCATTCTTCTTCATCGTCGCTCTCCCTGTATTCCGTAATCCTAAACGCAAAAGCCACGGGATTTGCGCCCCGTGGCTTTTCTTTACCGCGTCAACGAGAGGGCGTGTTACAGCGCCATGTCGTTGGCAGGCTTGCTTTCAGCCGGCTTGCTCGGTGCAGCCGCCGGAGCGGTGCCGGTGCCGACCGACAGGTCCAGTACCGGCGGCTTGTCCAGTTGCAGGACTTCAGCGGTGTAGTTCCACTCCTGCTGTACCGCGGCAGGCGAGTCGTTCAGCTTGGTGCCGTAGCTTGGGACGATCTGACGGATCTTGGCTTGCCACTCAGGCGTCGCGACCTTGTCCTTGAAGACCTTCTCCAGCACGTTCAGCATGATCGGTGCAGCAGTCGAGGCGCCTGGCGATGCACCCAGCAGAGCGGCGATGCTGCCGTCCTGGGAGGACACCACTTCAGTACCCAGCTTCAGCACCCCACCTTTATCCGCGTCGCGCTTGATGATCTGCACGCGCTGACCGGCCTGCCACAGACGCCAGTCTTCTTTCTTGGCGTGCGGGAAGTATTCCTGCAGGGCCTTGAAGCGGTCGTCGTCGGACAGCATCAATTGACCGGCGAGGTACTCGACCAGCGGGTACTGCTCGATGCCCACTTTGGTCATCGGCCAGAAGTTGTGGGTGGTCATGCTGCTGAACAGGTCCAGGTAGGAACCTTCTTTCAGGAACTTGGTGGAGAAGGTCGCGAACGGGCCAAACAGGATCACGCGCTTGCCGTCGAGCACGCGGGTGTCCAGGTGCGGAACGGACATGGGTGGCGCGCCGGTGGAGGCAATGCCGTAGGCCTTGGCCATGTGCTGCAGGGCGATGTCTTGGTTGTCGGTGACCAGGAACGAGCCGCCCACCGGGAAGCCTGCGTAGTCGCGGCCTTCCGGAATGCCGGATTTCTGCAGCAGCTTCAGTGCGCCGCCGCCAGCGCCGATGAACAGGAACTTGGCGTCGGTTGCGCTGCTGGTGCCGTCCTTGAGGTTCTTGTACTCGACGTGCCAGCTGCCATCGGCATTGCGGGTGATGTCGTTGACTTCGCTGGACAGCCTCAGGTTGAAGTTCGGGCGAGTCTGCAGGGAAGACACGTACTGGCGGGTGACTTCACCCCAGTTGACGTCGGTGCCGATGGGCGTCCAGGTGGTCGCCAGCTTCTGGTTAGGGTCACGCCCTTCCATCATCAGCGGAACCCACTTGGCGATCTGCGCGTGGTCTTCGGAGAACTGCATCGGGCGGAACAGTGGGCTCGCCTGCAGGGCTTCGTAGCGCTTTTTCAGGAACTTGATGTTGTCATCGCCCCACACGAAGCTCATGTGCGGTGTGGAGTTGATGAACGAATGCGGGTTTTTCAAAACGCTCTGGCGGACTTGCCAGGCGAGGAACTGACGGGTCACCTGGAAGGCTTCGTTGATCTCGATGGCCTTGGAGATATTGACCTTGCCGTCTTTGTCTTCAGGGGTGTAGTTCAGCTCGGCGAGGCCCGAGTGACCGGTACCGGCGTTGTTCCAGCCGTTGGAGCTTTCTTCGGCGACCTTGTCCAGACGCTCGACCATTTCCATGGTCCAGCTCGGCTCCAGCTCGTTGAGCCAGACACCCAGGGTCGAACTCATGATGCCGCCGCCGATCAGCAGCACGTCCACTTTCTTGCTTTCAGCGGCGTGAGCCTGAAGCATACCCATCGAAATCGCCAGGCCCAGCAGCGCCTTGCTTGTCGTCTTGATCATTGCACGCAATCCAATTGATAGAACGTTATCCGCCTGCCGCATGGATGGAGGCGACACCGGTCTTGCTCACATCAGGCTTGAGTGAACGGTAGTCCGATTTCGCGCCCGGCGGGCGAGGGGTAAGGGTTCAAGGTCGAAGAAACGGACCTCGAGTTCTGTGTCCCTCCGCGCTGGCTTCTTGTTAGATCATTGGATGCAGCAGCTTGAGTAAACAACAAACACCGCGCAGGACTCGGTCATCAGGTCCGAGTGTTCTGCGAGGGGCGGCGATTGTACCTGAAATGTGATTTGCGACAAAACATGTGACGGTTTAGTCAATACGCCAATGTGTCACAGGTGGCGAAGGGATAGCTTGCAGCGCGTGGGGGCTATGAACTTTCGCCGCTACCGCTGGCTGAACACGGTGAAATCTGTGGGAGCGAATTCATTCGCGAGAGGCCTGTACATTCGATAAGTCTTCATCGGATGTACGGTCGCTCGGCGAATGCATTCGCTCCCTCAAGGGATCATCGCTGACCCGTCAAAGCGTGAACTTACCTACCATTGCATTGAAAGACACCGCCAGGCGGGACAGCTCCTGACTCGACGCGCTGGTCTGATTCGCACCGGCTGCAGTCTGCGCCGACAGGTCCTGGATGTTCACCAGATTGCGGTCCACCTCACGGGCTACTTGAGCCTGTTCTTCGGCGGCGCTGGCGATGACCAAGTTGCGTTCGTTGATCTGGCTGACGCCTTCGCTGATGCGCTCCAGTGCCAGGCCTGCATCGGTGGCCAGCGTCTGGGTGTTGACTGCGATCGCCTGGCTCTTGCCCATCGCCTTGACGGCTTCATCGGCGCCGTTGCGCACCAGGGTGATCATCGACTCGATCTCGCCGGTGGACGCCTGAGTACGAGCGGCCAGCGCACGCACCTCGTCGGCCACCACGGCAAAGCCACGGCCTTGTTCACCGGCGCGCGCGGCTTCGATAGCAGCGTTGAGGGCCAAGAGGTTGGTCTGTTCAGCGATCCCGCGAATCACGTCCAGCACCTTGGTGATATCGCGAATCTGGCCGGCCAAGGCTTCGACGCGTTGGGTCGAATCATTGATCTCCACGGTCATGGTGTTCATCGCCGCGACGGCCTGCTGAACCTGGCGCTGACCCTTGAGGGCGTCATCGGCGGTCTGGGTCGACACCTGCGAGGCACTGGCGGCGTTGCGCGCGACTTCCTCGACGGCTGCGGTCATTTCGTTCACGGCGGTGGCTGCCTGCTGGATTTCGTCGTTCTGACGCTGCAGGCCACGGCTGCTGTCGTCAGTCACGGCGGTCAGCTCTTCCGCCGCCGAGGCCAGTTGATCCGAGGCGTTGGCGATCTGCTGCACGGTGTTCTTCAGGTTGCCCTGCATATTGGACAGGGCTTTGAGCAACTGCCCGGTTTCGTCCTCGCTGCCCACGGCAACCGCCTGGGTCAGGTCACCATTGGCGACCCGCGCTGCGCTGTCGACCGATTGGTAAATCGGGCGGGTGATCATGCGCGTGACCAGCAGGCCCAGCACAATGGCGCAAATCACCGCAACCAATGAGCCGATGATCAGTATCCAGGTCACCTGTTTGTTGGTGTCGACGCCCGCTTGCGCCGCCTCATCGGCCTGACGGGCGTTGGATTCGATGATGATTTTCAGCTCGCCCATGGTCTTGCGGTAGCTGGGCGTGACGCTGCTGGCGGCCAGTTTGCTGGCTTGCGGGATATCGCCACCTTGAATGACGGAAAGGGTGTTCTGCGCCGCAGCAATATAAGCCAGCCAGTCGCGTTCGAAGTCGTCGCCCGCGGCCTTTTCGTCGGCTTGCAGCGGTGTGGCACGGTAGATCTTGAAGTCGCTTTCGGCCTGGGCCTGATTTTCCTTGAACGACTGCATCGCTGCGTTGATCTCGTCCGGACTGGCTTTGATCGCACTCAAACCCAGGACCTTGAAAAAGTCACGGTTGGTGGCGATGACGTTGGCCTTGACCGAATCGACTTTCGTGATCGACACCAGATTGTTGGTAACCGTGCTTTGAAACAGGTCGTACAGACGTGAAATACCGGCTTGTCCCAGCACGCCGACCGCAACCGTGATCAGCGCGCACAGACAAAAGGCAGACAGCAGTTTGGACTTGAGTTTGAGGTTGGTCAGCCAGGCCATGGGGAGTACTCGGGCAGAGGGGGAGTGCGCGGCAGGAGTGGCCGCTTTCCCTGCATATCGGCGCGAGCTAGCAGGACTTTACACGTTTGGTTACATCCACGATGAACATCATCATTTAATTTGCTTTTGGCAGATTTTGGATCCGTGATCGGGGTGCTACACGGTGCCCATAGCACGTGCTTTCAGCTCGGCGACGGGCGTCACAGCGTGCGCTAGAGGAGGAGAAATCCTGTGTATGACGGTCGCTTTTTCCCGCTGGCATCACCTAAGCTTTACCCCGGCCCCGCCGATAACTCGAACAAGCGGCGTCTCGTCGCAGCGTAAGTGGCCAGGGCTGGTATGAAATAGCTTGATGGCAAATTGACGTTAGCTATCATCTGCCCCTTTTAACGGGGCGGTGAAGTTGACCCGTTGTGTAATTGCCCTTGGGCGGATTTTTTCTCCTGTGACAGGAATCTCGATGCTGGCGTGGAACCAAAAAACCTTTCTGATCGTCGATGATTTCTCTGATTTCCGCAGCTCGGTCCGGTCGATGCTTCGCGAATTGGGCGTCAAGGAAGTAGACACTGCAGACAACGGCGAACAGGCGATCAAGGCCTGTTCGCAGAAGCGTTACGACTTCATTCTTCACGACTTCAACCTGGGTGATGGCAAGAAGAACGGCCAGCAGGTCCTTGAAGACCTGATGACCGATCGCCTTATCAGCCACGAAAGCGTGTTCGTCATGGTCACCGCCGAGAACAGCCAGGCGATGGTGATGAGTGCGCTGGAGTGGGAGCCCGACGCTTACCTGACCAAGCCGTTCAACCGCGCAAGCCTGGCCCAGCGCCTGGAGAAGATCGTTCAGCGCAAGAACCTGCTCAAACCGATTCTTCAGGCGCTGGATCGCGGCAAGCCGGCCGAAGTGCTGGCGGCGTGTGTGAATCTGACCAAGCAGGACCCGCGTTTCGCGCCGCTGTGCCTGCGCTACAAGGCCGACGCGTTGCGCGACCTCAATCAGCACGAGCCGCTGGAAGCCTTTCTCAAATCGATTCTGGCCGATCGCCCGCAGCCTTGGGCGTATGCGGCGCTGGGCAAGCTGTTGCACAAGCGCGGTCGCAACGGCGAGGCGCAAACCGTCTATGAAGAAGCGATCCGTGCCTTCAATTCAATGCCGGTGCTGTTCGACGGTCTGGCCGATGTTCTGATTGCCAGCGGCGACAACCGCCGCGCGCAGAAAATGCTCGAAGAGGCCGTGCGCCTGTCGCCCTACGCCGTGCGTCGTCAGCGCTTGCTGGGCAAGCTGGCGCTGGAAAACCAAGACTTCGACGGGGCCTCCAAGGCCTATCGCCAGGCGGTATCGCAGGGGCAGTTCTCGCGCTTCAAGGACCCGGAGACCAACCTGGGCCTGGCTCAGGCACTGATCAGCAAAGGCGGTGATCGTGGCCTGGATGCGCGCACCCGCGTGGAGATCAACCAGACCTTGGGCGAAGTGGCCAAGGAACACACCAACGACGCCGGCCTGCAAGTGCGGGCGCGTTTGATGAAGGCCACCAGCGTCGCCACGTCCGACCCGGAAATGGCCGCCAAGCTGACCGCCCAGGCGATGGAGCGGCTCGACGGCATGGAGCAGTTTCTCAGTGCCGATGCCGCGCTGGCGGTGGCCGCGCAGCTCAAGCAACTGGGGCAGGAAGCCGCGGGCGCAGGCATTCTGAAAAGCTGTGCGGAGATCTACGGCGACGATGCGGCTGTCATGCAGAACATCGCCAAGCAGACCGACGACCCGGAAATCCTCAGCGCCGGCAAAGCGGCCATCGACCTGAACCTGCAAGGCATTCGCAGCTATCGCGCCGGCAAGCTGGGCGAAGCGCAGGACCTGTTCCGCCAAGGCCTTGCACTGCAACCCAAAAACATCAGTATTGCCCTGAACATGGCCCAGTCGCTGCTGCACATGGGCGTGCAGAACCTCGACGCGGCCAGCCTGCAGGAATGCCGCAACAGCCTAACGATGGTCGGCAAGATGCCCGAGACCGACCCCCGGTACGAGCGTTACCAGAAATTGCGGCTCAAGGCGTTCGGCCAATGACCGATCAGGAGCAGGGGCTGGACTTCTCCATGGTGATTGCCTCCACCGTGCACGACATGAAGAACTCCCTGGCGCTGCTGATTCAGGCCCATGGCCAATGGGTCAGCCAGTTGCCTGAGGCGCAACGAGGCAACGCCGAACAGGGTGTGATCGATTACGAATTCGCCCACCTCAACAGCATGCTGGTGCAGTTGCTGGGGCTGTACAAGCTGGGCGTGAACCAGCTGCCTCTGCGCCCGGACTATCACGAGCTGGACGACTTCATCGAAGCGCAGCTGGCGTTTCACGAGGAAGTGCTGGTCAGTCGTGGCATTGCCGCGCGCTATGAGGTCGATGATTTCGGTCTGCCAGGATTCTTCGACCGTGAGTTGATTGGCTCAGTGGTGTCCAACGTGGTCATCAACGCCATTCGCTACGCCCGCAAGCACGTGCTGATCAGCGCGGGGCAGGTGGGTGAGCAGTTGGTGATCAGCATCAACGATGACGGGCCGGGCTTCCCGCAGCACATGATCGAGCGCCAGACCGACTACGTGCTGGGCATCAATCAAAGCAGTGGCAGCACTGGGCTGGGACTTTATTTCGCCGCTAACATCGCCCGCCAGCATCAGCGCAAGGGTGTGCACGGGCATATCGAAATTGGCAATGGTGGTGAGCTGGGAGGCGGGTTGTTCAGGATTTTCCTGCCCTGAACCAAGCGTCGTTTAACGTGTTGCGGATGGGGTGCAAAGCCCTATTGGGAGCGAATTCATTCGCGATGCGTGATGTTTGCGCAACTGATGCACCGGCCAATCGCGAATGAATATGCTGCCACAGGTTTTGACCGCCGCTTGGCACGCGAAATGGGGTCGATCAGCCTGTCTGCATGAACAACGCGGCCAACCCCCAAAAGCACGCCGGGCTGCTACAAGCCTTTGCCCAGCACCACATTCAGCGCGTTACGCGCATCGTCCAGTTGCACCAGCGTGGCGTGGTGGGCGCCCAAGGCGTCGCGGTTTTCGATGGCCGTGAGAATGGCCTTGTGTCGGGGCAGGGCCAGTTCGTGCAGGTTGGGGCGCTGGTTGGAATGCTTCAACGCCTCGCGCAGGGCCAGTGACAGCATGTTGCACAAGTGAGCGAGCAGATCGTTGTGGGTGGCGTCGGCAATGCGGCTGTGGAAGTCGAGGTCGGGTTGTAGCACGTCTTCGACGGTGGGCGCGGCAGCCATGCGCTCGTAGGCTTCGCTGATACCGGCGACTTCATCGGCGGTTGCGTGTTGCGCGGCCAGGGCTGCGGCAGCCGGTTCGATGATGCTGCGCACGCTGGTGAGCAGGGCGAAAAATTCGTTTTGCGGCGAGCTTTGCATCAACCAGTGCAGCACGTCAGGGTCCAGGATGTGCCATTCGCGACGGGGTTTGACCACCGTACCGACCCGCGGCCGCGAATACACCAGCCCCTTGGCCACCAACACCCGCGTGGCTTCGCGCAGCACCGGACGGCTCACGGCATATTCTTCACAGAGCAGGGCTTCGGCGGGGAGCTTGTCGTCTGGCATGAAACGGCCGGAAACGATCTGCATGCCGATGTCCTGGACGATGCGTGAGTGCATGCTTTTGCGGTCGGAGGGCTTACGATAATCCATGGGGCGCGAGGCAATCCTGAGCGATGAAGGCGGCGCATCATAGCATTGGCGGGGAGGCAAGGGCGCGGGTGCAGATGTCGGGAGGTTGCAGGCACCAGAGAAAGCATTGGCATGCGCAACCTGTGGGAGCGAATTCATTCGCGAGGCGTGAGTACATTCAATAAATCTCTGTAGTCAGTACCGACGTCTCGCGAATGAATTCGCTCCTACAGGTTAGAGTCACCGGTAGCCGTTACCGGAGACCGTCAGCCGATCAGTGCGAGTGTCGCGGTACTTCCGAGCCGCGCATCCCCACCAGAAAATCAAAGTCGCAACCCTGATCCGCCTGCATTACGTGGTCGATGTACAACTGGCGATAGCCACCGATCAGCTTGTTTTGCGGGGCTTGCCAGTCAGCCAGACGCGCATCGAGCTCCTGTTGTGGGATGTCCAGGTGCAAACGCCCGGTCGCGCAGTCCAGCTCGATGTAATCGCCTTCCTGCACCACCGCCAGCGGCCCGCCCGCCGCCGCTTCCGGCGCCACGTGCAAGACCACCGTGCCATACGCCGTGCCGCTCATGCGCGCATCGGAAATACGCACCATGTCGGTCACGCCCTGGGCCAGCAGTTTGGCTGGCAGGCCCATGTTGCCGACTTCGGCCATGCCCGGATAACCCTTTGGCCCGCAGTTTTTCATCACCAGAATGCTGTTGGCGTCCACGTCCAGATCCGGGTCGTTGATCCGCGCTTTGTACACGTCGAAGTTCTCGAACACCACTGCGCGACCGCGATGCTTCATCAGTGCAGGCGTCGCGGCGGAAGGCTTGAGCACCGCGCCAAGGGGGGCGAGGTTGCCGCGCAGCACGCAGATACCGCCGTCAGCCACCAGCGGATTGTCGATGGCACGGATGACTTCATCGTCCCCGTAGATCGGCGAGTTCTTCACGTTTTCCCAGAGCGATTTGCCGTTAACGGTCAGGGCCTCGGGGTTGGGGATCAGGTTGTTCTCGCCCAGACGGCGCAGCACGGCAGGCAGGCCGCCGGCATAGTAAAACTCTTCCATCAGAAAGCGCCCGGAAGGCTGCAGGTCCACCAGGGTCGGGGTGCCGCGACCGATACGGGTCCAGTCGTCCAGCTCCAGATCGACGCCGATACGCCCGGCGATGGCCTTGAGGTGAATCACTGCGTTGGTCGAACCGCCGATGGCCGCGTTGACGCGAATGGCGTTTTCGAAGGCTTCACGGGTGAGAATCTTCGACAGGCGCAGGTCTTCGTTGACCATCTGCACCGCGCGCATGCCGGACATGTGCGCCAACACATAACGACGAGAATCCACTGCGGGAATGGCCGCATTGTGCGGCAGCGAAGTGCCCAGCGCTTCCGCCATGCAGGCCATGGTCGACGCCGTGCCCATGGTGTTGCAGGTGCCCGCCGAGCGTGACATGCCGGCTTCGGCGGAGAGGAATTCGTCCAGGCTGATCAGGCCTGCCTTATAGGACTCATGCATTTGCCAGACGATGGTACCGGCGCCGATGTCCTTGCCTTTGTGTTTGCCGTTGAGCATCGGGCCGCCGGTGACGACGATCGCCGGCACGTCGCAGCTGGCCGCGCCCATCAGCAGGGCGGGGGTGGTCTTGTCGCAGCCGGTCAGCAGCACCACGCCGTCGATAGGGTTGCCGCGAATCGCCTCTTCCACGTCCATGCTCGCCAGATTGCGCGTGAGCATTGCCGTCGGACGCAGGTTCGATTCGCCGTTGGAGAACACAGGGAATTCCACCGGGAATCCACCGGCCTCGATCACGCCACGTTTGACGTGCTCGGCGATGGTGCGGAAGTGGGCGTTGCAGGGGGTCAGTTCTGACCAGGTGTTGCAGATGCCGATGATAGGCTTGCCCTGGAACTGGTGGTCGGCGATGCCCTGGTTCTTCATCCAGCTGCGGTACATGAAGCCGTTCTTGTCGGCAGTACCGAACCACTGGGCTGAACGCAGGGTGGGTTTCTTGTGGGTATCGGATGGGGAATCAGACATAAATCAGCACTCTTATTGTAAGACTATAAAGCTGGGTGTGCTGCTTAAAATAGGCCGAAAATGCGCTGAGAGGAAGTGTTGTCACGTTAAATAGTATTACTATATAGTCGGTTTTTATCGAGGGACGACCCTGTCTGCCGCGTCTGATTCTTCCGGCACACACGAAGGCAGAGGCGATCCCCATGCGCTTGCATAACAAAAACAACGTGGAGACCGCATACATGAGCCAGGAACTCAGGCTTATTCGTCGTATCACCTTGAAACTCATTCCCTTTCTTATCCTGTTGTACCTGATCGCGTATGTGGACCGTTCCGCCGTGGGCTTCGCCAAGCTGCGCATGGGCGCGGATGTCGGCATTGGCGATGCCGCCTATGGCCTGGGCGCGGGTCTGTTCTTCATTGGTTACTTCTTGCTGGAAATTCCCAGCAACCTGATGCTCGAACGCTTCGGCGCGCGGCGCTGGTTCGCGCGGATCATGATCACCTGGGGTGCGATCACCATGGGCATGGCCTTCATTCAAGGGCCGACCAGTTTCTATGTGATGCGCTTTCTGCTCGGTGCGGCTGAAGCGGGCTTCTTCCCGGGCGTGCTGTACTACATCACCCAATGGTTCCCGGTGCGCCATCGCGGCAAGATTCTGGGGCTGTTCATCCTTTCCCAACCCATCGCCATGATGATCACCGGCCCCATTTCCGGTGGCCTTTTGGGCTTGGAGGGCATCGGCGGCCTGCACGGCTGGCAGTGGCTGTTCCTGTGCATCGGCGCGCCAGCGATTCTGCTGACTTGGCCGGTGCTGCGCTGGCTGCCGGATGGCCCGAAAGACGTGAAATGGATGGATTCAGTCGAGAAAGACTGGCTGGCCGGTGAGCTCAAGCGCGACCTGGAAGCCTACGGCCAGACCCGTCATGGCAATCCGCTGCACGCCCTCAAGGACAAACGCGTCCTGCTGCTCGCGCTGTTCTACCTGCCGGTCACCCTGAGCATCTACGGCCTGGGGCTGTGGTTGCCGACCCTGATCAAGCAGTTCGGTGGCAGCGATCTGGTCACTGGTTTCGTCTCGGCGGTGCCCTACATCTTCGGCATCATCGGCCTGCTGATCGTGCCGCGCAGCTCGGACCGACTGAACGACCGCTATGGCCACCTGGCCGTCCTTTATGTGATCGGGGCGATCGGCCTGTTCTTCAGCGCCTTCCTCGGCACGCCGGTGCTGCAACTGGCAGCTTTGTGCCTGGTGGCATTCTCATTGTTTTCCTGCACGGCCATTTTCTGGACCTTGCCGGGCCGTTTCTTCGCCGGTGCCAGCGCCGCGGCCGGTATCGCCCTGATCAACTCGGTGGGCAACCTGGGTGGCTATATCGGGCCATTCGTCATCGGTTGGCTGAAAGAAATCACCGGCAATCTGGCTACGGGTCTGTACTTCCTCTCGGGCGTGATGGTCTTTGGTTTGATTCTGACCGGCATCGTGTACCGCGTACTGGAGCGCAAGCACGTGTTGCCGGAATCCGAATTCGCGGCCAGCGCCCGCGGTTCTCGTTAATGACACGTCCATTGTAGGAGCGCGCTTGCCCGCGACAGGGCTGTGTCAGAAGACACCTTATCCGTCTCAGACACATTGCCTTCGCGGGCAAGCGCGCTCCTGCAGGGATCGTACACATCATCTGGAAAGGAGCATTCCATGCATTTGGTTCAATTCGAATTGGGTAACGGCCAGCGTCGTGTCGGCCTGGTGGATGGCGCGCTGGTGCGCGAAGTGCAGAGCGCGACCAGTACCCGTGAGCTGGCGCTGGCGGCCATCGATAAAAAGATTTCCCTGGCAGAGCAGGTCGACAGTCATGGCCTGGGCGACAGCCACGATTACTCGCAAGTGCGCGCTGACTTACGCATCCTGCCGCCGCTGGACCATCCGGACCCCGCCCACCTGCTGGTCAGCGGAACCGGCCTTACGCACCTTGGCAGCGCCTCGGCTCGAGACAAAATGCACCAGCATGGCAATGACGAATCGGCCATGACCGACACCATGCGCATCTTCAAATGGGGCATCGAAGGCGGCAAACCCGCAGCCGGTCAGGCAGGTGTGCAACCGGAGTGGTTCTACAAGGGCGACGGCAGCATCGTCATTCGTCCGGGCGAAGCCTTTCCGCAGCCGCCGTTTTCCGAAGACGCGGGCGAAGAGCCTGAGCTGAGCGGCCTGTACGTCATCGGCAACGACGGCAAGCCGTACCGATTGGGGTTCGCCATCGGCAACGAGTTCTCCGACCACGTCATGGAGCGCAAGAATTACCTGTACCTGGCCCACTCAAAACTGCGTGCCTGCTCCTTCGGCCCGGAGCTGCGCGTCGGCGACCTGCCACAGAACCTGGCGGGCACCAGCCGTATCCTGCGCGACGGCAAAGTGCTGTGGGAGAAGGAGTTCCTCAGTGGCGAGGCCAACATGTGCCACAGCCTGGAAAATCTCGAATACCACCACTTCAAGTACAGCCAGTTTCTGCGTCCGGGCGACGTGCACGTGCACTTCTTCGGCACTGCGACCCTGTCGTTTGCCGACGGCATCAAGACCCGGCCGGGCGACCATTTTGAAATCAGCCAGCGCGAATTCGGCGCGCCTCTGGTCAACGGCATCGCCACGACCGAGGCAGTGTTCCAGCCGGGTGGCATCAAGCAGCTCTGATAAGGAAACCGCTCATGACCCAGATCACTGGCAGCGCGTCGGGCACCATCATCGTGTTGGTGGATGGGATGAATAGCACTGCCGCCATTTAGCGTGGCTTAGACCTGTGGGCGCGAATTCATTCGCGAAAGCTGGTTCTGACGATGGATCTTCATCGGATGGACTGGCCTCTCGCGAATGAATTCGCTCACAGGATCGTACCCACCCCGAAATCTGTTTGGCTCAACGACCCCGACACCCACATAAAAACAAACGGGGTGCGCCCCATGACCGCCAACGCCATCCTGCTGGAACAGCTCGACACCGACGCGCTGGAAGACAGCATCTACCGCAAGGTCAGCTGGCGCATCGTGCCGCTGTTCATCTGCTGCTTCCTGTTCGCCTACCTGGACCGGGTCAACATCAGCTTCGCCAAACTGCAGATGGCCAGCGATCTGGGTTTCAGCGAGACCATCTACGGCCTGGGCGCGAGCCTGTTTTTCGTCGGCTACTTTCTGTTCGAAGTCCCCAGCAACGTGTTGCTGCACCGCATCGGCGCGCGCATCTGGATCGCGCGGATCATGGTGTCCTGGGGGATTGCCTCGGCTTGCATGATGTTCGTGCAGACCGAATTCTGGTTCTACACCCTGCGTTTTCTGATTGGTGTGATGGAAGCCGGCTTCGTCCCCGGCGTGCTGTATTTCTTCACCCAGTGGTACCCCGGCACACGACGTGCACGGGTCAATTCCTACTTCAAGAGCTCCATTTGCCTGTGCGGCATTGTCGGCGGTCCGATCGCTGGATTGATCCTCGGCCATTTCGACGGCGTCATGGGCCTGGCCGGCTGGCGCTGGCTGTTTCTGCTGGAAGGCATCCCGTCGGTGATCCTGGGGGGCGTGGTGTTCTGGCTGGTCAAGGACCGCATCGAAGACGCGCCGTGGCTCAGCGCGCAGGAGAAGGCCATCGTCCTGTCGCGCATGGCCAAGGAGCCCAAGCCTGCCGTGTCGCAGAAGGTCAAGGACATCTGGAAGCACCCGACCACCTACGTCATGTCGGCGATCTACCTGTGCCTGGTCATGGCCCTGACCGGCCTGCTGTTCTGGATGCCGCAACTGATCAAGAGCGCGGGCGTGATGGACACCATGGACATCGGCCTGCTCACGGTCATCCCTTACGTGGGCGCGGTGATCGGCAACCTGCTGATTGGCGCCAGTTCCGACCGCCATCGTGAACGTCGCTGGCACATGGCGGCCTGCGCAACCCTGACGGCCGTGGGCTATCTGGTTTGCGCGCTGTTCCTCGGCCAACTGCTGCCACTGATGATCGGCATGACGCTGATCATGACCGGCATCATCGCCTGGATGCCGATCTTCTGGACTATCCCGCCGCGCTTTCTCAGTGGCATCGCCGCCGCCGCAGGCATTGCGTTGATCAACTCCCTGGGCCAGTTGGGCGGCATCATCGCGCCGTTCATGGTCGGGCGGATCAAGGATCTGACCGGCACCGCCACACCTGCGTTGTTCGCGCTGTTTGCGGTGAGCGTGCTGGCCATTGCGCTGATCGTTTGGGGCATTCCGGCGCGGTATTACGCCAAGGATGCGGCGCAGGACTGATCGCAAAACCCGAGCCTGTCGAAAACTTGAGCCTGTCGAAACCTGTGGGAGCGAATTTATTCGCGAGACGTCGGAGCAGACGAACAATCGGTGTCAAATGCACCGGCCCCTCGCGAATGAATTCGCTCCCACAGGATGTGGACGCAGCCCTTGAGCCGCTGCTGCATCCCGCCCCGGCGCCTTTTGGCCTATCATTCGCGCTTTAACCGATGCGAACTCTGCCATGACCACCACACCCCAAACCTTGCGCGCCGCTCTGCAATCGGCCTTGACCTCCCACGGCATGCTGGAAGTCGACGGCCTGCACGCTTTCGAATTCACCCTGGATGAAATGCTGCAGATCGAAAGCATGGATGGCCGTGAGCGAAAGGTCTGGCGTTTCTCCCTGGCCCAGGTCGACTCCGCCGAATTCGACGCCGCCCTGCAAAGCTGGGTGATCAACGACGGCAACGCCGACCACCGCATCGTCGTGCTCGACGCGTTCGCCGCTGGCGATGATGAAGAAGACGAGTAACGCCTGACGCTTGGGAAACCTGTGGGAGCGAATGTATTCGCGAGAGGCCGTAGCAGGCGGTACATCTATGTTGCCTGAACGATTTTTCGTCGGAATGCCGCCCAGAATGAATTCGCTCCCACAGATCGGTCGGCATTCATCCCGAGAGTTGCGGTCCAGTTGCCGTGCCCTGAGCAACTACTGCCCCCAAACCACTGTCATAGACCTGATTCTCGCGTGAACAGCGCGCCAACAACTCCAACAACGAGATCGCTCCCATGACACCCAGACTCATGCCCTGGCTGGTGCTCGCCGGCAGCCTTACCGCCCTTTCCGTTCAGGCCAAACCCATGACTGATTACGACGTACTGGTAGGTGCCTACACCGCAGGCAAAAGCGAAGGCATCTACCGCTATGGCTTCAACACCCAAACCGGCCAGCTCGACGCCACGCCGCGTCAGGTAATCAAAAGCGAAAACCCGTCCTGGCTGACCCTCTCCAAAGACCAGCGCCACCTGTTCGCGGTCAACGAAAACGGCCCGGGCCAGACCGACGTGGTCGGCAAGGTCAGCAGTTTTGCCATTGACCCCAAGACCCACGCGGTGTCGTTCATCAACCAGATCGACAGCAAGGGCGAGGAGCCGACCCACTCCAACCTCAGCGCTGACGGCCGCTTCCTCTTCGTCGCCAACTACGCCGTATACCCCGATCCGGGCGGTTCGCTGGCCGCTGTGCCGGTCGGCAAGGACGGCAAGCTGTCGCCGGTCGTGCAAACCGCGACCCACGAGCCGAGCAAGGTCAACCCTGAGCGTCAGGCTTCGTCCCACGTTCACTCGGCCGTCCCGACCCCCGATGGCAAATACCTGATCGCCATGGACCTGGGCGCCGACAAGATGTTTGTCTTCGACTACGACGCCAAACAGACCCAGCCCCTCAAGCCTGCCAAGACCCCCTCGGTCGACCTGCCACCGGGCAGCGGCCCGCGCCATCTGCTGTTCAGCAAGGACGGCAAGCACGCCTGGCTGACCATGGAAATGAGCGCTCAAGTGGCGGTGTTCGACTACCACGACGGCGTGTTCAAACGCACCCAACTGGTGGAGCTGGCCAACAAAGACGGCCAGCAATACCGTGCGGCGGGCGGCCTGCACACCTCGCCGGATGGCAAGTTCCTCTACGTCGCCAATCGCGGCGAGGTCAACGAGTTGCTGGTCTTCAGCATCGGCGCCAACGGCCAGCTCAAGGAAGTCCAGCGTCGCTCCGTCGAGGGCAAGGAACCTCGCGAGTTTGCTTTCGACCCCAGCGGCCGTTTCGTGCTGATCGCCAACCAGAAGAGCAACCAGATCGTCACCGTGCGTGTCGACCCGAAAACCGGCGTCCTGGGTGATACCGTGCAGAAAATCGACTTTGATTCCCCCTCCGATTTCCGTTTTTTGAATCATTGAGAACGGGCAAGTGACACATTGACGCAGTCTTCAGCCCTTGATTTACAAGGGCTGAAGCCATCTATTAATTGAAGTGATATGGGCTAGTGCCAGAAAAGATTTTTTCTGAAAGCTCCTCGGGCGTAACTTTCATTCCACGGCCAAGACGGTCAAGACTTGAAACGAAACACGACACCGAGGTACACATCATGAACTTCAATCTCTTCTCCATCATCGCCGCGTCCGCCATCTCTGCCACCGTTGCACTGCCCGCCAGCGCCAGTGTCGAAGCCACAGACAAAAAAGTCAGCGCGACCCAGAGCTACACCCCGAAATACCTGCAACAAAGTGCCAACTTCTATGCCGCTCTGGATCACAAGACCCCGCAATGAAGAACACTGACCCGACGAATCCATTCCCCATCAACGCCACGAACGCTACTGGGGAATGGATTCCAAAGAAGTGATGTTTAAAACGCTGTAACTGTTCCAAATGCTGCGAAGTAGAAAGAACGCTTTCGCGAGCAACTTCGCCTAAGCCAGGTTGATGCGACCCACTGACCACTGCGTGTCAGGCCATGCATCAAATGCAGGCGAGCTTGCTCGCGAAAGCGTTGAATTCCCTCCCTTTGGTCCCCGTCTGCTGAATAAGCGACGGGGATTTTTTTATGGCCGACACTTATCAGAAGTCCAGTGCATAACTGACCCCTGCGGTTCGGCCCTGTGCGGATGCAAAAGGTGCACGCGCCGTGGCCTGACTGAATAAAGTCTGATAATGACGATTGCTCGCGTTGTAAATGCCACCCTCGATACGTCCGACTGGCAGCTGTTTCGACCCCAATAGATCAAACACTGTATAGCCATCAATGGAGCGACCGTTGTTGTCTTTTGCAGCAGCGTCATAGTTGGCGAGGTGCAGGGCTTGCAGACGGATGGAGTAGTTACCGGGTGCATATTCGGCAAATACAGTGGTTTTGGCCGGTGACACGCGTGTCGCTGGCAGATCTATCCATTTCCCGGCCTGGCGGGTTTCCCCTTTTGCCCAGGAATAGGTCCCTCCCGTGCTCCAGACGTCGCTCAGATAATAGGCCACGTCGGTTTCGAACCCTCGTACTCGCTCCTTCTGGTTGATCAGACGCAGTACGCGGTCCTGTGCGTCGTAGAACTGGGTCACGTCAGAGGTGTTTTCGTAGACCGTCACCTGGGTCTGCCATTTGTCCCCATTTGCGCGCCAGCCCAGTTCATGGCTGTCGACCTTCAACGCCTGGGCATTGAGCTGGCCGATGTCATAGGTGCTGCTGACGTCACGCAAATAGCGCTGAATGTCGGGCAATGAAAAACCCTGGCTGAAGTTGGCAAAGATCTCTTGGGTCTCGCTCAAGCGGTAAACGGCACCCAGGTTGTAGAGCGTGGCATCGTACTTGAGCGTTTCACCGGGCAAGGTCGACCAGCGCCCGGTCCTAACGATCTCGCCGTAGGCGATGCTGTCACTGACCTCGCTCTCGATCCATGTTCGGCGCACGCCTCCTCGCACGGTCCAGTCGCCCAGATCAAAGGACACCTGGCCGAACAACGCCTTGGTAGTGGTTTCGAGATCAGGCCCCAGTTCAAAGGTGGTGCCGGTCTTGCGGTAGGTCAGGCCATCGACGTCGTACTGGTCACCGCGCTGTCGGGACCGCTCGTGATCGTAGTCGGCGCCCCACACCAGATTCCCGGTAACGTTACCGAGGGTGGGCAGGGCGGTTTGGACTGCGGCACGCAAACCGTACACATCCTGCACGCTGTTGTTGTCGGACACTCCAGCCTTGCCACGGCGAAGGTCGGGAAAGAAGAGGGCATCGGCGCGCCGCCAGTAGCTTTCCAGCTGCAGACTCTGCTCGAAAAAGTCGCTGACGCTGTAGTCCAGATTGATGGCTTGATTGCGCGTGTGAGGTTGATCTCCCAGCATCAGCCCTTTGATCGCCACCGCTTCGTCCCGGTTTTTCGGGTCTTTGCTGTAACGGGTTTTCTGCTGGTCCTTGTAGTCCTGCAGCGACAGCCTCAGTGCGCGTTCATCATCGAGCTCATAGCCGAATCTGGCTTGCAGGTCATAGGTCTCGGTGTCCGGATTGCTGCCTTGGGAAGTATCCTGCGCAATGCGCTTGCCGTTGCCGTCGAACTGATCGTTGCGTTGTGTCAGCGCAGCTGAGAGATACCCGTCCCAAGGGCCTGCACGGCCCGTCACGCTCTGAAAGGCTTCGTAGGCAAAACCCTGGGCCTGCAGGTTGTTGGCTGCACTGATACCCACCTTGCTGCTGAATCCGAGTGCCTCGCCCTGATTGCGCTTGGTGATGATATTGATGATCCCGCCCGACGCGCCTGCGCCATAGATGCTGCTGGCGCCAGAGATCACCTCGATTCGTTCGATGCTCTCGGGAGAGATGCTGTTCAACTGCCGGAAATTGTCCCGCGTCGAGTTCTGCGACACCCCATCGATCAGCACAAGCAGACTGCGACCTCTCAATGTCTGGCCGAAATTGCTCATGCCTCCTGTGGCCGGCGCAAGCCCCGGCACCAATTGCCCGACGATGTCCGACACCCGACACCCGACGCCCGGCTGTGCTCTGCTGGCGAACCTGTGCAGCATCGATGACCTGCACCGACCCCGGAATCGACGCGATGCTTTCATGGGTACGCGTCGCGGAAACCACGACCTCGGAGAGGTTCAAGGTGCCCGAAGGCTCTGTGTTCTCGTTTTGCTCGGCAGCCACAGGCAGGGTCACAGAGCCGAATAAAGGCAGCAGAAAGGTGAGTCGGGGTTTTGTCATTGTTGGTTTTTTCCAGGGGTTGAAGAATACGGCGGATAGATACCGGCGGTATGTGTGGCGCGAATGGCTCGAACAGCCAGGGCGATGTCGGTAGGGCTGTCCAGCAATCGCATTCGAAGGAAGGATTTCGCAGGCCAGTCCTGAACCAGCAATGCCTCATGCTCGGTGTGCCAGCGCTCAGGTTCAGCACGTTCTCGAAGGTTGTCGAAGCAACAGTTCACGTGGGCACTGAGCGTTTGCCATAGATCGGATTCTGGCAGTTCCCAATGTCGAGAAATCAACAGAATCAGCTCCCCGAAATGGCACATTAAGGCGGTGTGCAGCAATTTGTCCCTGACAAAGCCTGCGTCGTCATACAGCGTCATTGCCGGATCTTTGAGCGGCAGATCGAACCCACGTTGATGCAGGGTTTTTCGGTCGATCCGGATATCACCGAAATCCCGCAGTAACAAGCGAGAGGGCCGTCCGTTTACGTCCATCACCATGAAGCTGTTTTGTTGATGGGCTTCAAAGGCGATGCCGTATAACAGGTACATCGCCATGAGTCCTGGGAGTGCGGCCCGAAGGTAGCGGTCCAGAAAGTCGCTGGCGGCCTGAGGGCTGTCACTGCCTTCCGAGAGCAAAATCCACTGGCGCAGCAGAGGTTCATCGTGGTGATTGGGTGCGAACAGACTACCGACAGGAACAGCCATTTCGCCGGAGTCCAGCAGGTCATTCGGGTTATTTCGGTAAAGCACAGACAGGTGGCGTTCGCGATCGTCCGATGGTCTGTGGGACTTGAAGTGCAAGCCCATGCATTCAGGGATAATCGCTAGCGTTTCCTGCATCTCAGGGTCTGTATGGAGGATGCTCATCAGCAGCGCCGACACTCTGGGACCCATGCATGCAGACCTCGGGGACAGCGTGCGCTGGACACTGGTCAGACGTAGGCCCACAGGCAGCTTGACCATGGGGGCGGCTTTGCTTGCCTCAGGTAAAACAGTCCTGAACGACATCGTCGGATGAGCCTCAAATACCTTTATCTGAGACATCACCAGCAGGCGGTCGCGGAGTTCATCGGCAAAGAGCAGAGGAAGGGTTTCGGTGGCTCGCCAGGGATGGACTGGGAGCGGGAGGTAATCGCCGGCATCAAGTCCTTGTGCGTGAAGCAGGCTATCAAGTTCGTGCAGCGGTTCAGGAAACCATTGAGCTAACCAGTCCCGATATTCAGGTAATCCGGGCAAGGATTCGATATGGATAAAGTCTTGGTGTACGGCGCACAGAGAGACTTCAAAACGGGCCTCGAACTCTGGGGAGTACTCGATTACTTGGGAGGGTGATAGCCCCAGCTTGGTTTTGTAATTGGGATGCCACGGGTGCCCCGTGGTGCCCCATTGCTCGAGAATGAGGCTGGCATTCACCGGACTTGCACTGCGTAAGTCCGCCAGAAACGAGCCTGAACGTTGCTCGCTCGAGGACCGGGTCAAACGTCTATTCCATGCATCGTGAAACGCGACACAGAGCGTATCGTTCATGAAGCTGTTATCGATTTCGGCAGACAGGCGCGTCAGAACTTCTGTATTTATGATGTCGTCTGAGGCGCATAACACACGCCCCAGAAGTTCTGAAGGCAGCGTGATGGGAGAGGCAGGCTGCCCCTCGGGGTGAATAAACACCCTGCCATGTAATGACCAGGCGCCCATTCTGTGCTCAATCAGACCTTCGAATATCAGTTTGTTAGTGGAAGTTAATTGCAATGAATGATTGCCGTTTGGCAACTGCTTGAGCGCATTCGAATGAATAACTCCCTCCCTTAACAATGCTTGTATTAGACGCTGCAACGCACGTTGAGAAGACTTTTTAACTGCGTCAGTTAGATTCTTTTCATGGATGCCGTGCTTTATGAAAATGGAAGAGTTGATCGCACCCCTCCAATGGGAGGTTATGGTTTCAGGCATTACTGTTAGAACGGCGCTCACATCCGAATCCTTCGGTGATCAAAATCAATATCTTCCTGATTGCCGGGGATGATAATGATTATTGTTGGCTCTGATTGGAGGGGCGCAATTTATTCTGATGGGTAGTGATTTTCTGTCATCCCTGTGCATAGGGGCTTGAAGGGAATTTCTGATAAGGCTGTGGGAAGTGACGAAGACAGTTTTTGTCGTTTGCCAGCGGGCTGTTAGCGTCTCGCTATCGCCTCAATTGAAGCCTCAAATAATCAACCCAATCGATCTTCTGAATCGCTGCACATCGTTTTTCATCAATAACGACGCCGGGCATTCTGGTCGCCAGAAAAGAATCATCCCGGAGCTACTGTCATGGCCACTGCCATTCTTCATTCACTTAAACAAGGCGCTTATACCGCCATCGCGTTGTATGTTGTTTTCATCGCAGTGGTCGCTGTAGTCAGCCTGAATCCTCAACTGAGCACGCCCACTTCGGCGTCTGCTCAATCGTCTGTCGTTGCACTTGAGCGTGCGGCGGATCAGGCGAAGGGGCGTGCGTCGTGAGAGGGGCGAACTTCTGGGTGATCGCGTTTTTCGCCGTGATCAACAACGGCTGCTCGCTGCTGGGCTTTGGCGAGGGTTCGGTGGGCGGTGTGGCGCGCAGCATGGAGTTCAAGGCCGAAGTTGCCGAAGACATCGAGATGCTGCGGGCGCAGAAGCTCAATGCGGGCAATCCGCCGCCCAAACATGGCGAGTTCTTCTCCGACATTTTCAAGTGGAAAACGGTATGACGACGCAGCTCTCTGTAGCAGTCCGGCTTGCCGGCGGTGGCGTCTGAACGATCGCTTCCGCCGGCAAGCCGGACTGCTACAGGTTTATATGCTTTGCCATAGTCTGCCTATGCGTCGCGTTGAGCGTGTTGTTCTCTGTCGTGTAGGCCATTGATAACGTCGGCGTAGGGAATTTCCGAAAAGCTCGTGATCAGGCCTTTTTCAACCACCTGTTTGATGACATCGCCAACCCCTGAAATTACTGTCCGGCTTCTACTGGCCCGGTGAGGACACCGCGCAGCGGCAATCCTTTCAAAGCAGGGAGCTCGACGTGTCACAACCCTATGCATTCGTTAACGATCAACCCCGGCCCTATAGTTACCTTCGAGATCACCATCTCGCCCTGTCCATGAGCGCTCGTTCAAAGCTCGATCAGCTTAATCCCTTTCTAAGAAACGGCATGGTGATGCCAGGGGAGATTGTGGTCGTCAGTGACGGTTCGACGCACCTGTGCACCCCCGAAGAGACGCAATTGATGGAGCTGGCCTCGCAGGTTCGCGGGGCCATGATTGGCATGACAAGTCATGAAAGCTCTGTCATGACGCACAACTTCGACCTGCTGCAAAGCTTCATGTCCTACGGCTCGATCGGTATCGGGGCCAGCACGGCGGCGTGGAGCAGGCATCTCAAGGCACTGGAGGACTTGCTCAAACAGACCGAGGCACTGCATCAGCGGTGGCGTGCTGGAGGTGTGACCAACGATCAGTTCTTTGCCCAGCGCCGTGCGTTGTTCTCTCGGATGCAGGAGAGCCTGAAAGGCATCGGTCGCTATGGGTCGGGCCTGAATCATCAGGGGAAGATGAAGCAGATTCTGGGCATTTCCAGCAAGAGCTACCTGCATACGGGCGATATCAGGGGCTATGCCAGCAAGGTCAGGGGCATCACCAAAATGGCGAGTGCGATGAGCAAGGGAACGTACGTGGGTGTTGCGCTGGACGTTGGCGTAGGCGCACTGGAGATTGAAGAGGCTTGTTCTACAGGACGTGAGGAGGAATGTACTCGGGCGAAGTATGTTGAAACCGGGAAAGCAGCGGGTGGAATATTTGGGGCGTGGGCCGGTGGAGCAGTTGCAACAGCAGCTGGCCCGACCATCTGCGTTGGGCTTGGGGTAGTGACCGGTGGAGCCGCTTTAGCGGGTTGCGTACTAGTGGCGGGTGCAGGTATGGCGTGGGGAGGGGGAACACTGGGGTCGGTGATTGGAGAGGACTTAACTTTTTTGCTCTACGAGGCAGTCAATGGACGTTAATTTCATTCTGAATTGGAGCATGGCGTTTGGCATGCTTCTCTTGATTGTCGATACGGCCTTGCTTTTGTGGGTCGTGCTTTTCAGAGTGGAGCAAATTGAAGACGCACTCGGAAACAGCAAAATCAATGTCGAGGCTAAACGACTAGGGAGTAACACCGGTTTATTAGGCCGTCAGTACCGGCTGGGACTTGCAACGAGCGTGATGCTTTTTAGCAACATGTATATCCGAAAGGGCTTGGTCGATCCCGACGATCTGAAGAATATGCCCATCCACTTGAAACGATGGGCCGTAATCCCCCATGTGGCAGCTGCGGTGTTGCTCCTGCTGTTGTTTTTTCTGGCACTCATGGCTGGAAAAATTTAGCGAGGCCGATCTCAAGGACGCCCCCACCGGCAAGCCGGACTGCTACAGGTGATCACACGCGTTTGGCCATCGCATCGATGAACAACGTCGATTGCAGAAACCGCTGCAACCACCCCTGCAATTTCGGATACGGGCTCTGCCAGAACCAGTCCGGATCGACAAAGCAGAACTGCCGCACGAACGGCGCCAGGGCGGTGTCGGCCAGGGTCAGGTGATCGGTGATCAAACAGTCCCGCCCGCTCAGTAAACCTTCGAGCTTTGCCAGAAACACTTCCCCCCGCGCGCGATACTGCTCTTGCGTGAACTCGGGGTAGCGCACGGCGTATTTGTAGCGATCCAGATCGGTCTTGAAGGTGCTGTCGTTTTCCGCGATCAGCTCGGCGATCTGCTGTTGGGCATTGGCGTCCGAGGTCATGGACCAGTCATCCGGATCGTTCTGCGCCAATGCCCAGGACATGATGTCCAGGCTTTGTTCCAGGACCTGATCGTCGAGTACCAGAACCGGCACCGTGCCCTTGGGCGAGCGTTCGAGCATTTCAGCCGGCTTGGCCTTGAGGCTGACTTCGACGATGTCTACCTGCGCGCCGGAATAGGCCACGGCCATGCGCGCTCGCATGGCGTAGGGGCAGCGGCGGAATGAGTAGAGCAGGGCGGCCATCAACTGACCTCCACGGTGCTCAGGCCGTTGCCCTGGCGACGCACCTGGATCTGCACCGGAATGCGCTCGTGCATTTCCTGCACGTGTGAAATCACCCCGACCTTGCGCCCCTGGGCCTGCAGGCCGTCAAGGGCGTCCATGGCCAGTTGCAGGGATTCGGGGTCCAGGCTACCGAAGCCCTCGTCGATGAACAGCGATTCGATCTTCAGCGTGCTCGACGCCATGGACGCCAGGCCCAGGGCCAGCGCCAGTGACACGAGGAAGGTTTCGCCGCCGGAAAGCGAGTGCACCGAGCGCAGTTCGTCGCCCATTTCCGTGTCCATCACCAGCAGCCCCAGCATGCTGCCGCCGCGCTTGAGGCGATAGCGACGCACCAGTTGCTTGAGCTGGGCGTTGGCGTGATGCACCAGCAGATCGAGGTTGTAGGCCTGAGCGATCTTGCGGAACTTGTCGCCTTCGGCCGAGCCGATCAACGTGGCCAGACGGCCCCAGCGCAGGTACTCGCCGTGGGCGGTCTTGATGCGTTCCTGCAACACGCTGTTGGCGTTGCGACGGCGTTCGTCTTCGCTGATCTGTGCGCGCAGGTCGGCGCAGAGTTGGTCATGGGTTGCTGATTGCGACTGGGCCTCGGTCAGCGCTGCGGTCAGTTGCTCGGCGTCGCTGATGTCGCTGTGCTGAGCCTGATGCTGCTGCAGTTGCGCCTCGCGTTCCTGCACCAGCACCTTGGTCTGCTCCAGGGTTTTCTCGCTGTGTTGCAGGCGTTGACGCAACTGGCTGACGTCGTCATCGCTCAAGCCAAGCAAGGCCTCAAGGGCGGTGTCGTCGAGCTCGCTGTGCTGGGCGCGCCAGTCGTTGATCTGATGACCGAGATCGGCGACGTCCTGCTCCAGCGAATGCAATTTCTGACGCTCGCCTTCCAGCTCGGCGGTCAGTTTGATCAGCTCGCTGCGGGCCTGTTGCAGGGCCTCTAGGGCGGCGGCCTGAGCCTGGCGCGCCAGCTCGACGGCCAGCTCCAGTTGCTGTTGCCAGGTTTCGGCACTGGCTTGATCGCCGAGGATTTCCTTCAAGCGTTGCTGCACGGCCTGCTGTTGTTGCTGACTGTTTTGCACGCGCTGTTGCAGCTGTTGATGCTGTTGCACTCGCCCCTGCTGGGCGAACTGCTCGCGCTCGATTTTCTGCGCGCGCTCGCTGTGTTCCTGCTGCTCGTCGTTGTGCTGATCGAGCTGCTGGACGCGCAGGGCGATGTCGTTGTCCAGCTGCATGAAGCTTTGCGTGGCCGACTCGCGCCACAATGCCAGGCTCTCGCTCGGCAGCAGCGGCTCGAATTCTTGCAGCGCGGTTTCGAAGGCCTGGTTGTCCAGCGAGATGTTGCGCTGCTGATCGTCCAGCAGCTTCATCGCTTGCTGGCTCGCCTCGCGGGCATCCTGCACTTGCTGTTGCAGTGCCTCGGCGTCGCGCTGCACTTTGAGCAGGCGGGTCTGGCGTTGCTCGGCGTTGAGCACGTCTTGCGCCAGTTGATGCAGACGCTCGCTGAGCCAGTCGCTGCGTTGGTGATCGGGTTGCTCCAGCAGGCGCGGGTACAGCGGGTGCGCTTCGAGGTCCGGCGTCAGTTTTTGCAACTGTTCGCCCAGTTGCTCCTGCTGCGGTTTGGATTGCTTGAGCTGGTTGTTCAGCTCGGCGACTTCGGCGCGCAGTTCGGCGAGGGTCTCGCTAAGCTGACTGACCTTCAGGCGCGCGGCGTTTTCTTCGCCGTCGTCATGGCCGGACAGCGCCTGCAGCAAGGCGTCGGACTGATGATACGGGTGCTCTTCGCTGCCGCAGACCGGGCAGGGTTGCTGATCGACCAGTTGTTCGCGCAGTTGCTCGACGCTGGCGCTGCGGGCCAGGCGCTGGCGTTGCAGCAACTCGACGGTGACCTTCAGGGCCTGCTCGGCCGCCTCGTGTTCGCCCTTGAGTTGCAGGCCTTTGGCGATGCTTTGCGCGCGGCGTTCGGTGGCCTGTTGCTGCTGGGTCTGCACGTCACTCAGGCGCCCGGCAATGTCCTGATGACGCTGCCACAGCCGGTCCAACGAGTCGCTGGCGGTGTGCTGCTGGCGGTTGTCCTGGAGCAGTTGGCCGAGGCGTTCGATCTCCTGACTGACGACGTCGGCCTTGACCTCGGCGTCGTCGTACAGCGCCTGCAAGGTGCTGCGACGTTCGCTCAACGTTTGCTCAGCGAGAGTGGAAGCTTGCTCGAGCGCGGGCAATTCTTCGCGGCCCTGGTTCAGGCGAGAGCTGACCAGCACGACCTGTTGCAGGCGCGGGCGATAGGCCGCCCAGGACTGGCTCAGGGAATCCAGCGCGGCGCTGTTCTGCAACTGCTCGGCAATGGACTGCAGGCGGGTTTCGACCTGACGCTGTTGTTCGCTCAACTGATCGAGTGCGGCCTGACCTTCCTGACTCGCCTGCTCGGCAACCCGGTCCTGTTCGCTGACCTGTTGCAGGTCGTTGTTCAGGTGATTGAGCTGCACCTGCTGCTCGAACGCTTCGCTCAACGCCGGTTTGGCCGCCTGTTGCCGATCCTGAGCCTGCTGCAGGGCGCTTTGCGCGCTGGCGACTTGCGCTTCCAGGTCTGTCAGCGCGGCTTGAGTCTGGGTGTGTTGCTCGGTCTGCGCCTGGATGCGTGCGGCCAGCGGGCTGAGCTGGGCATCGAGTTTCTGGCGTTGACCGAACAGATGCCGCTGGGGCGCCAGACGTTCCAGTTGCCCCAGTTGCTGACGCTGGCTACCTTGCTCATCCCAGGTCTGTTGCGCGCTGATCAGCTGTTCGTTGGCCGCCTGATGGCTGTCACGCAGACGATTCAGCTCGCTGAACCACTGCTGCTTGAGTTCCAGCTGACGCAGTTGTGCCTGAGCGAGCTTCAGCTGTTGCTGCGCGTCAGTGAAGCGCTGCTCCAGCTCGGCGCGCTGCTCGGGTTCCAGCGGCGTGAGGTTGCCGGCCTGGGCGTTGAGGGTTTTCAGCGCCTCTTCGGCTTCCTTGCTCCTGGCGTAGGCGCGACGACCCAACTGGCTGTAGATCGCTGTGTCAGTGAGTTTTTCCAGCAGCTCGCTGCGTTCTTTGTCGTCAGCCTTGAGGAAGGCGCTGAACTCGCTCTGGGCCAGCATCACCGCGCGGGTGAACTGCTCGAAATTGAGCCCCAGTCGCGCTTCGAGCAGGGTCTTGTACTCGCTCTTGTTCTGGCTGCTGAGGATCTGGTCGCTGTCCAGATCGGTCAGGGTCTGGCGGCTGGCCTGCAGTTTTTTCGTAGCGTTATCACGGGCGCGGTTGGTTTCCCAGCGGGCGCGGTAACGGCGTTTGTCGATGCCGACGAAATCCACCTCGGCATAGCCGCTGCCGGTGCCGCGACGCAGCAGGTTACGCGGATCGTTGGTGCTAATGTCGCCGTCGATCTCCGGCACTTTCGACTGGCTGACGTTGTTCAGCCGCGGGATGGCGCCGAACAGCGCCAGGCACAGCGCGTCGAGCAGCGTGCTCTTGCCCGCGCCGGTGGGACCGGTGATGGCGAACAGGCCGGCGCTGGCCAAGGGCTCGGCGGTGAAGTCCAGCTCAAACGGGCCGGCCAGCGAGGCGAGGTTTTTCAGGCGGATGGCGAGGATTTTCATGATTGTTCGGCCTCCGATTGTCCTTCTGCCAACTGCACGTCCTGAAGCAGAGTGGCGAAGTCCTGCAGGGTCTGTTCGTCCACCTCGCTGCCGTAGTTGTCGAGCCAGGCACGGCTGAACAGTTCCTGCGGGCTGAGCTGATCCAGTTCGATCAGGTCGCGGTCGTTGTCGTCGTCGCGGGCGCCTTTGCCCGCGTATTCGGCGGCAATGCGTACCAAGCGCACGGCCTTGTTTTCCAGCGCCGCTTCGATCTGGTTACGCAAATCAGGTTGCGGCTCGTCGAGCTTCACCCGCACCTCCAGCCACGGCTGGCGGTCGACGTCGGCCAGCAGGTCGATGTCCGGCAGGTCCTTGAGCTGCAACAACAGCTCGGCCAAGGGCGCCGGGCCGACGCGTTGCAGGTTGACCGCGCGCGGGATCAGCAGCGGGGTGACGCTGGCGAGTTTGTCGCCTTCGCAATCGATTTCGAGGATCTGGTGCGGGTAGCCGATTTCCGAAAACGACAGGGGAATCGGCGAGCCGCTGTAGCGAATCCGGTTCTCGCCATTGACCTTCTGCGGCTTGTGCAGATGGCCCAGGGCGACGTAGGTGATGGTCTCGCCGAACAGGCTGGCGGGCAGGGCTTCGGCGTTGCCGATGATCAGACTGCGCTCGGAGTCTTCGGACACCGAGCCGCCGGCCATGTGCGCGTGGCTGATGGCGATCAGGGCCTGGCCTTTCTTGCGTTTCTGGTTGGCGGCGGCGATGAGTTTTTCGTGAACCTGACCAATGCCGCGCAGGTAGTTGTCGCCCAGCGCCGGGCCGGTGACTTCGGCGGGGCGCAGGAACGGCAGGGCCAAGCACCAGCCGAGCACCTTGCCTTTGGGGTTGGTCAACGGCAGCAGCAGGCGTTCGACGTCAAGCACGCCGTCATCGAGCCACAGCACACGGCCCAGCGCATGGGTGCGCAATCGGCGCATCAGCGGGGCGGGCAATTCGATGCGCGAGCCGGAATCGTGGTTGCCGGCGATCATGACGATGGTCAGCTGCGGGTTCTGTTCGTGGGCGTTTACGATGAAGTCGTACAGGCGCTCCTGGGCTTTGACCGGCGGGTTGACCGTGTCGAAGAGGTCGCCGGCGATCAGCAGCACATCAGGCTTGCGCTCGACGAGCCGGGCAAGCAGCCATTTCAGAAAACACTCGTGTTCGAAGTCCCGTTCCTGGCCATGGAGGTTCTGGCCCAGATGCCAGTCGGAAGTGTGGAACAGACGCATGAGGGTACCTTGGTTCTAATGTGTAGGGATGGCCGAGATGGCGGTCTCACCGCAAAGCCTGGAGGGCACGATTGTCTGTGGGAGCGAATTCATTCGCGAGAGGCCGGTTCAGACGATGCATCTCTGTCGAGTGATCCATTTGTTCGCGAATGAATTCGCTCACGCAGGAGGTCGTGCATACCCGGCAATCGCGCGATGCATCAGGTGAGCAATGGCATTCATTCATTTCGGATACAACGGCGGCAGGCTGTCTGCGCCGTTCGCATCAACGGGTTTCTCGACGGCTGGCAGTGCCTTGACCGCCTTCCATAAATCTTCGCCCAGCCACAGCTTGCCGGTCTCGCTGTAGAGCGCCCCGTTCAGGCCGTCCAGGGCATCGGACAGGGGCACGAAGCGCGCTGCCATGTCGGCCAGGGTTTCCGGTTGCTGGCGGGCCCAGGCGTCGAGGGCCTGACGGGTGGCCTGCGGATCATTGGCAAGGCTCGCGCGCTTGAGGTCATCGAGCACTGTGCGTGGGCTCGGGCCGGCCTGGGTCGCGCGGGTCAGCGCCGGTTGCCAGCGCGCACGCCACCACAGGCCAAAGCCCAGCAGCGTGGTGAAGCTCAGCAGTACCGTGGCCAGTTGCCAAGGCCACACGGGCGGGTCGATCACGGTCACGCCCGCGTTGTCGCTGACCGGCATGTCCACCGACAACGCCGGATTGGTGCTGACCTGCAAAGTGCGAGCGGGCAGCGAACTGTGCTCCAGATGATCTTCCAGGGTGTTCCACCAGACCACGTCTACCGCCGGAATGTCGATGGCTCCCGGACGATTGGGCACCAATGCTTCACGTTCCTCGCGACTGCCCACCAGCCCACGCTCGTTGGCCTGATTGCTCAGTTGCGGCTGATCGGGGTAGCGGCGCAGCGCGCTGACTTCGGTGGCGGGCAGCGGCGGCAATTGCGCGCTGGACAGGCCCTCGGCGTTGATCACCAGAGTGCGGGTCAGCGAATCACCGACCTGGCTATGGGCCGGGTCCGGGCTCCAGTTTTCGCTCAGGTTGATGCTACGCGCAGGCAGCCAAGGCGTGTTGGGCGGGTAGTGAGCCGGTTGCGGCTTGACCGTCAGCGCCAGGGGGTCAGAGGTCACGCGCATCAGCTTGCCCGGCTTGGGGCTGGTGGCCACGGCCGGCTGGCTGGTCGCGGCAGCCTGGCTGACTTCGGGGACGTCCTGGACCATGGTCGCGCTGAACTCCTGAGCCGGGATGGTCAGGGTGCCGCTCTGCTGGGGGTACAGCGCATAGCGCATTTCGATCACGCCGTGGCGAATGCCGTTGATCTGTTTCTCATAGGTGCGCGTATCGCCGAGTTTTTCGACCCGCGCGTCCGGCACCTGCAACGGGGTCAGGTTGCTGTCATCGAACAGCGACACCGAGTGGTAGATGCGCACGGTCAGCACGGCCTGGGCCTGCACGTACACGGTGTCCTGATCCAGGCTCGCTTCCATGAATACCGGGGCGAGCTTCTGCTCCTGAGCCTGCCCGGAGGCCTCGACCTCGACCACTTGCAGGGTGATCGGCTGGCTTACCCGTTCGCCCAGCTTGAGCGGCGGAATTTCGATCGAGCCGCTGTGGCGCGGCATCAGGGTGATCAGCCAGCGCGTGGTGGCATGCACGTTGCCCTCAAGGGTGGTCAGGCTGTTGAGTTGACGGGTGTCGCGCACATCGAAATCGGCGTCCAGCGCGGTCATGTCGGGCTTGCCGAACAGGGTTGCGTCGTCGGACTCCAGGGTCAGTTCCACCGTTTCTCCGGTGTTCACGCGCGTGCGGTCGACGCTGGCCTGCAACGTCGCAGCGGGCGTGTCGGCCTGCGCCACGAGGGCAGACAGGCAGAGCAGCCAGGCGATTACCACAGTGTGCACACGACTCATCGAGCTTTTTCCTGATGCTGCTGTTGTTCGTACCAGAATTTGCGTCGCAGCAATTCGCCGGGTTCATCCGGGATCTGCCGCAACCATTGTTCGAGCGCCTGGCGCTGTTCGTTGTTGATAGGGCTGCCGGCGGGACGGCTCGGCGCGCGGGTCGGTTCGTCGTCCTCCGGGGACGGGCCGGGTGCGTCACTGGCCCCGCTGGCGCCGGACATCGATTGCGCGCTGTTGGCGTTGTCATCTTCGTCGATCTGCGCGGGCGCCTGCTGACTGGACTGCTGTTGCTCAGCGCTGTCGGAAGTGGGCGTGTTGGCGTTTTCGTCGCTGTCTTCCTGATTCTCGCGGGCCTCATCGGCGGTGGCCTGATCGTTTTGCGCTTTCATCTGTTCGATCAAGGCCTTGTTCGCGGCAGCGGCAGGGAAGTCGGGCTGACGTTCGAGGGCCTGTTCGTAGGCGTCGATGGCGGCGTCCAGTTCGCCACTCCTGGCCAGCGCATTGCCACGATTGTAATGGTCGGCGGCGCTATTGCCCTGGGCGAAACGCTGAGCGGCACCGGCATAGTCACCTGCCTCATACAGCGCGATGCCTTGCCACTGAATGTCTTCGAAATGTTGCGCGGCCTCGGCCGGACGATGGCGTTGCATCAGGTGCTGACCCTGCTGATCGGGACGCTGGAAGAGATCCTTCAGCTCGAAGGCGTAGCTGTGTTGCGGCAGCAGCAGCATCAACAGCGGCAGGCACAGCACCCAGCCTCGGCGACCGGCGCAGGCGGCGAGTAACAGCAGCGGCAGCAACAGCCAGTAGCCCTGATCGGCCCAGCTGTCGAGCTGCACGGTCTGGCCCTGACTACGCATGTCTTTCGGGCCATCGAGCAGACCCAGCTGGCGCAGGTCGTCATCGTCCAGCGACGAAGAGCTGTAATGACCGCCCAGTTCGTCGGCGAAATCCTTGAGGCTGACGCTGCCCAGGCGCGGCACCAGAATCCCGCCCTGTGCGTCCTTGAGAAACCCCCCTTTTTCTTGAGTGACGGGCGCGCCCTCTGCGGTGCCGACCCCCAGCATCAGCAGCTGCGGCCCATGGCCGGTCATGACCTGGCGAATGCCCTGACGCTCGCTGTCGGTCAACGACGAGCCGATCCACAGCAGACGGCCCACCCCCAGATCGCCCTGTCTGAGCAGGTCGAGGGCCTTGATCACGCCAAGGTCGGCGCGCTGTCCTGCCTCGGGCATGATCGACGGTTTGATCGCGTCCAGCAGGTTCTTGCTGGTGCCCAGATCGTCGGACAGCGGCACCAGCGTGTGAGCGCTGCCGGCGTAGACGATGATCGCGGTCTGCGAATCGCTGCGCGCCTGCAACAGGTCCAGCAGCTTGCGCCGCGCCTGTTCCAACCGCGAGGGCGGGCTGTCGGCGGCGAGCATTTCCGGGGTCAGTTCCAGTAACACCACCAGCGGGTCCACCGGTTTCTGGCTGGTCTGCTCGACGCGCTGCCAGCTTGGGCCCAACAGGGCGAGCAAGGCCAGCAGCCAGCCGAAGCCCAGGGCGATCCATGGCAGCTTGCTTTCCCGTCCGCTGCCGCCACTGAGCAACACCGAATGAAAGGCGCTCGGCAGGATCATCTGCCAGCGCCCGACGCGTTTTTGCCGGTGCCACAGGCGCCACAGCAACCCGCCGAGCAACGGCAGGAGCAGCAGCCACCAAGGGTGCAGCCAGTGCGGCCAGAGGGCGATCATCGGCGCCTCCGTAAACGCTTGAAGCGCTGGCGCCACTGTGGCCCTTGATGCAGCACGGGCTGGCGCGCAAGGAAACGGTACAGCGGGTTGTGCGGCCATCGTTCGTGGATCACCAGCAGCACGCTCAGCAGCAAAGACGCCCCCAGAGGCCAGTGATACAGCGGCAGGGCCGGGCGTGCCTGAGTGGGTTGCTGGGTCACCGGTTCCAGGGCGTCGAGGGTCTTGCCGATCTGCGCCAGTTGCGCGCCGTCACGCGCACGGAAGTATTGCCCGCCGGTGATGTCGGCGATTTCGCGCAGGGCCGGTTCGTCCAGATCAAGGCTGGGGTTCAGGCCCAGAATGCTGGTGGCGCCTTTGTCCGGGTCGGCGCCGATGCCGATCGGGTAGATCTTCACGCCTTCGCCCGCCGCCAACCGCGCCGCGGTGGCGGGGTCGATCTGGCCGGCGTTATTGGCGCCGTCGGTGACCAGAATCAGCACACGGCTCTGTGCCGGACGCAGCCGCAGGCGTTTCAGGGCAAGGCCGATGGCGTCGCCGATGGCGGTGTTTTTTCCGGCGATGCCGATGCGCGCTTCGTCCAGCCAGACACGTACAGTCTTGCGGTCGAAGGTCAGCGGCGCCTGCATATAGGCCTGGCTGCCGAAGAGAATCAGGCCGACGCGATCGCCCTGACGGTGTTCGAGGAAGTCGCCGAGCAGCTGTTTGACCAGGGTCAGGCGGCTCACTTCATCGCTCTGCCAGATCATGTCCGGGTAATCCATGGAGCCCGACACGTCCACCGCCACCAGCAGATCGCGCCCGCTGGAAGCCACCGGCAGCGGGTCGCCCAGCCATTGCGGACGGGCCGCAGCGATCAGAAGCAGCAGCCATACGGTGACGAAGGGCAACTGCCGACGCCAGCCCGGCAAATGGGCGCGGGCGCGACGGCCGGCCAGGCCTTCGAGCTCGTTGAGGAAACTGACCTTGAGCGCGGCCTCGCCACTGTCGGCCACCGGCAGCACGAAGCGCAGCAGCCACGGCAGCGGTAACAGGGCGAAGGCCCAGGGCCAGCCGAACTCAAACATGTTTGCGAATCCAGGTTTCGACCGATTGCGTCAGACCGGTAATGGCCTTGTCGTCGAGTTTGCATTCGGGCTTGTAGGCGCCTTCTACAAGGATCATCCAGCGCGTCAGGCCGGCCGCCGGGCAGCGGTTGTCGAGAAACGCCAGCCATTTGCGGCCGTTGAGGGTGTGGCTCTGGCTGTAGGGGTAGTCGTTGCGGCACAGGCGCTTGAGCAGACCGTTGATTTGCTGCAGCCAGGCACCGGCAGGGGCGCCGTCGTAAGGCTTGGGCATTTGCGCCAGTTCGATCAAGGCGGCTTGGCGGCGTGGGTCCAGGGGGTGCTCGGCAGCGTCTTTTGCAGCTTTTTTGGGCAACAGCACACGGGCCCGCCACAGGCCATAACCCAGCAACGGCAGCAGGGCCAGCAGCACCCACCAGCCCGGCGCGGGCGGCCAGAAGGCTACGGGCGGCGGCAGAATCAAGGGCTGCAATTGATCCAGCGGGCTCATGTGTGTTTCACCGGCTGGTTGGCGTTGAGGTAGTCGCGCAACTGCTCGACCATCTCCTGTTGAGTGCTCAGGGGGATCATCAGCACCCGCAGCTTTTGCGCCAACAATGCCCAGCGCGCCTGCCGGGCCTCGCCTTTGGCGCGATAGGTCTGGCGCAGGTCGGAGTTCAGGGTGTCGAGCTCCAGTTGCGCACCGCGATCGGCGAACCTGAGCAAGCCCGAGGCGGGCAGGGCGTGGTCCAGCGGGTCGGACAGCGGCAACAGCAGCAGGTCGCAGTGGCGGGACAGCAGCGCCAGTTGCTGCTCGGCCGAATCGGACAGCGTGCGCTCGTCACACAGGATGAACACCAGACTGCCCGGTCGCAGCACTTCGCGGGCACGCCGCAGGGCCACGCCAAAGGTGTCGCGGTCGGCCACGGCTTCGGTGTGCAGCGACTGATTGACCCGCACCAGCCGGTTGAGCAATTGCAGCAGGCTCTGCTTGCTGCGGCGCGGTTTGATTTCGTAGTGCTCGTTGTCGCCGAATACCAATCCGCCCACCCGGTCGTTGTGGCCCAGCGCGGCCCAGCCGATCAACGCAGCGGCCTGGGCCGCCAGCACCGACTTGAACATCAAGCCCGAACCAAAAAACAGTCGACGGCTCTGTTCGACCATGATGAAAATCGGTCGCTCGCGTTCTTCATGGAACAGCTTGGTGTGGGGCTCCTGGGTTCGCGCCGTGACGCGCCAGTCGATGGTGCGCACGTCGTCGCCTGCCTGATAGACCCGCACCTGATCGAAGTCCACCCCACGACCGCGCAATTTGGAGTGGTGCAGGCCGATCAGCGGGCTGCGCCGACCGGGGGAGGAAAACAGCTGCACTTCCCGCACGCGATGGCGCATTTCGATCAGCTCGGCAAGGCTGATGCGGATGCCCGGTTGGGAAATCAGATAGGGTTGCATGGGCTCAGGCGACGGCAACGACGTCGAGAATGCGCTGGATCACGCGGTCCTGATCGATGCCTGCCGCCTCTGCCTCGAACGACAAGATGATGCGATGGCGCAACACGTCAAAGACCATCGCCTGAATGTCCTCGGGGCTGACGAAGTCGCGGCCCGCCAGCCACGCGTGGGCGCGGGCGGTGCGGTCCAGGGAGATCGAGCCACGGGGGCTGGCGCCGTAACCGATCCACTCGGCCAGTTCTGCGTCGAACTTGGCGGGGGTGCGGGTGGCCATGACCAGTTGCACCAGGTATTCCTCCACCGCATCGGCCATGTACAGCCCGAGGATCTCTTTGCGCGCGGCGAAAATCGCCTGCTGGGTGACGCGCCGTTCAGGTTTGGTCTCGCCGTTCAAGGCTTCGCCACGGGCCTGTTGCAGGATCTTGCGTTCGACGTTGGCGTCGGGAAAGCCGATCTTCACGTGCATCAGGAAACGGTCGAGCTGGGCCTCGGGCAGCGGGTAGGTACCCTCTTGCTCGATGGGGTTTTGCGTGGCCATCACCAGAAACAACGGCGAGAGGTCGTAGGTGCTGCGCCCGACGCTGACCTGGCGCTCGGCCATGGCCTCCAGCAACGCCGACTGCACCTTGGCCGGCGCCCGGTTGATTTCGTCCGCCAGCACCAGATTGTGGAAGATCGGCCCCTGTTGGAAGACGAAGCTGCCGGTTTCGGGACGATAGATCTCGGTGCCGGTGATGTCGGCAGGCAACAGGTCGGGGGTGAACTGGATGCGATGGAACTGCGCTTCGATGCCTTCGGCCAACTCTTTGATGGCCTTGGTCTTGGCCAGGCCCGGCGCGCCTTCGACCAGCATGTGGCCGTCGGCAAGCAGCGCGATCAACAGGCGCTCCACCAGCTTCTCCTGCCCCATAATCTGAGTGGAGAGAAAGGTTCGCAGCGCGATCAACGCTTCACGATGTTCCATCGATGACGGTTCCTGGCAGGTAGGCAGCAGCGCCAAAACGGCACCGAAGCTGGGGGCGTTACTTTAATCCATCCAGGGGGGCGGCGACTAACCGGCGGAGGGGTTTTTTCAGCGTTTGGCGATGTTTACCGGGTCAAAACGAGAAGTGTCTGACAGGTTGCGGTTTTTTCCGCTGTTTTATCGCTTGGGCAGTGGCAGGAAAAACGCAGAAATCGTTGCAGGGTCAAAGGCCTGCGCAGGAGCGGTTTTATGAGGGGCCTCGTTTGAATCTACCACCGGTCCGACGCCTTGCGCGCCATCGCCAAAGCCGTGCTTAGATTTTTTCATGGTCTTTCGCAGTGGCCATTTTCAAGGAAGCATCAGTCTCAGGATGAGTCACTTTCATGGCCAGAAAAACCAGTAAAACTGCGTCCAAATCCGTCTCCGCTCTGGACATCCTGCTTCAGGGCGCTCAGCAAACCGTCAGCAGCGCCGCCTTGTCCAAGCAGTTCGGCTCGGTCATGAGCCTGGCCAACGCCGGCATCCCCAGGCTGATGGAGCAGAACCCGCAGATGCACATCAGCGAGGCGCGCGATCTGCATGCCCGGGCCCAGGCAATGTCCGTGGTCATCGCCCGGCAGTTCCGCGAGCAGCGCCTGACCGCCTCGGTGCGCCAAGCCAATCGGCCGCCGACCGGCGTCAAGGGCCTGGTGAACGGCCCGACCTACACCGATATGTTCAATCCCGACTGGGCCAATCACTGCCCGCCGGATGCCATCGAGGCCACCACGTCGCCGGTGGCCTACCTCGCCGATCTTTACCGCTACGCCAAGGACCTCGAGGCCACGGGCAAACAGGATGAGGTCATCACCCTCGACCAGCGTCGCCCTGACCTGAAGGATCTGGTGCTGGACCACACCGCGCTGAACCGGGTCGAGCCGACCATCGTGCTGGTCAATGAGATTCTGGAAAAGTCGATTCGCACGCATCTGGACGGCATCGGCCTCGAGGAGAAATCTGTCGACGACGCCTTGCTCGACGCTCGCTACCCCAACGCGCTGCCGTTCGAGCGCTACACCAGCCAGATCAATTACGCGCTGGGGCGCAAGGACAAGACGCTGGGTGATGCGATTCGCGCTGCCGACCCTGAGTATCCCTATTTCAAGGAGCCGGGCGTTCACTCATTGCTCTCCGATAACGCCTTGATCCAGGACAGCGGCTTCGGTCCGGTCCAGCAAGGGCTGCTGCTGGAGGCTCCCTATTTTGCTGATGAAGTGGGCGCGACTGATGTGCTGAAAGCGAGTGGTTGGCGTATCAACCGGCGAACAGGCCTTCTGACGAAGGCCGATGAAGCGAACGACGCCTCAGCGTTCTACCGCGACAATTTCGGAGTCGACAGTTTGGCCGAGCTGGATGACACCCAGGATTTCTGCCTACGCACGGGGTTGAGCACCGAGGCGCTGGAAGCCTTGCTCAGTGTGGGGGCGTTCGCTGTCAGCCGATCCGAGAACGTGTCGGGTGAGAGCGAGGTCGACGCCAGCCTCTCAGGTTCGGTCTATATCAACGCGGGGCAGTCGCCCGCCATGGGCATCGAAACCCCGCCTGCCGACACCGAGAAGGGTACGGGCCCGATTCACCGCATCACCAACATCACCCCCGACCGTGTCGACCGCATGAACCGCATGATCCGTCTTGCCCGCTGGCTGGAGCTCCCGTTCGATGAGGTCGATCAACTGTTGGTGGCGTCCATGCAGGGCGAGCACCATTCGGCCCAGGCTTCCCGTCGGCTGAACGCCGATGAGAACAATCCCTGGCTGATCAGCCAGGACACCCTTCGGGCCCTGGGCTTGTTCCAGATTCTGCGCCGGCGGTTCGACGTGCCCGCCGAAGATTTTTCCGCACTGTTGTATGGGCTCAGCGTCTACGGGCGCGGCAAGACTGCTTCGCAGTTCGACCGTGTGTTCAATAGCCAGGCGCTGTTTTCCGTTGCGCTCACGCTTGACGACAAACCCTTTACGGCGCTGCCGGGAACCGAGGCCGAGCGGCAGAAAATTGATCACTTGTGCGCTGCCCTGGGGATTACCTTCGAAACCTGGCGTTACGTCGCCAGGGTCGTTGAGCAGACCTACGCCGGTCAATCGCTGCGCTGGTCGCGCGAGGTGGTGTCGGCGTTCTATCGGTTGGTCCGCCTGCCGCGGTATCTCGGTCTGAGCACCATTGAAGCGCTGGCGCTGCTCGAACTGTTGGACGACGGCGGCAGTCGCCTGGTGGCAAAGCTGGCGGGTACCACGCAGATCGCCTCGTATTACGCCTCCAGCAACACGGACACGCTGAGCGTGATTCATGCGCTGGTGGATTGCAGTACATGGTCGAAGGAGCACAAGTGGTCGGTCGCGCAGTTGTGTCGGCTGGTATTGCCCTCTGCCACTCAGCCTGTGGCCACCGAGGCTGAACAGGGGTTGCTGCAGCAGATGCACACGCGCCTGCTGTCGGCACTGATTACCGACAGCAGTTTTGCTCAGGTTGGCGCGCCGGATGTTTCAGTGGTCCTGGAGCTCGATGATGAGGAACAGGAGGTCTATGTCACGGCGCCCTTCGACTGGTTCAAGGCGCTGGATAAATTTATCGATACGGGTGAGGGCGGCGCCAATACCAAGGGGCTGGTGCTCTTTGTCGGAGAAGACAGCGAAGAATCGTTCGAGCAGAAGCTGAGCGATGAGGTAAAACGCGTTCTCGAAGACGCAGCAATGCCTGTGGAAGAGCTGCACCCCAAGATCACTAACATGATCATGCGCGCCCGGGGCGCTCAGGAAGCCTTGTTGATGGAGGGGCTGGCGGGATACCTGAGCACCTCGGCGGATGTGGCCAAGGCGCTGCTGTTCTGGGGCGAAGGCAATCGCTATCTACTGCTGGCCGAAGTGCTGCGTGTCTACGGAGACAGCGCCGTCCTCCAGATGTCCATCGGAGACAGCGTACTGCTCACCCTTGAAGGGCTTTCCAAGCGAGCCACGCTGGCCAATCACCTGGACCTGAGCCCGGCCTTCATTTCACAGTTGCGCGAACAACCGGCCTGGTTCGGGTTGAAGGGCAGCGATTTGTCGATGCAACTGGTTTACTGGAGTACGCAATACGCCGCGTTGCTGCGTCTGAGCGAACAGAACGAAGAAACACTGCTGAACTATTTCAGGTTGATCAACAGCCTGTGGGAAGGCGCCACGCCAGGTGATCACCGACTGCTCAGGGAAAGCGCGTCGAACAAATTGGCTAGCTTTCTGCGCTGGGGGATCCGTGAAGTATTGGCAGTGGCGTACAGCGTCCATGAAGACGGGGTGGTCTTCAACCTCCAGCATTTGGATACCGTTGCCAGAACGGCCTTGCTCAGTCGTAATACCTCACTGGATGCAAACGCCTTGCTCGCCCTGCACCGGCTGACGCCCACCAGCCCCGTTGCAGACTACCGTCAGGCCGCCGAACTGGCGCTGAGTAGTCTCACTGATCCGTTGCCGGTCAACGGCGACGAAGCCGGTCAGAGTGTTTCCAGCACCATCACCGTGACGCCGGATTATTTGGTAGCGCAACGCGATACCGATCAGGCCATCTACACCATTACCCTGCGCGACGTGATGGACGTTCCCTACCCGGACGTGTCCATTCGCTGGTCTACCGATCTTGGCCAACTGGTGGAGCTGGAGAGCGTCACAAACGAGGAGGGCATCACTCAAACGAAGCTCAAGAGCGGCGAACAAATGGGACTTGCCACCGTCATTGCCCGGTTCGGGTTGGGCGAGGAGCTCAAGGCGCCTCCCGTCGTGATCGACTGTGACGAAGAGAGCATTGACTTCAAGTCTCACAAAGTGACCCCCACCGAAGCGCTGTCCAACAGGCTGGAAGCGATTTTTTGTGAGGTCACACTGGCTGATCAGTATGGCAACCAGGCAGCTGATCGCGCGGTCTCGTGGTACTCGACCCTTGGCGAGTTCCAGCGGCCTGAAACCTTTACAAACAGTGAGGGGGTGGCTGTCGCGCAACTGCGCAGCCTGGAGCCCGGCGAAGCAAGGATTTATGCCGCCTACAGCAATGGCCGTCAGGTCGAGTTGAATCCCGTCGGGTTCCTCAATAAGCCGTATTTCAAGTACGTGAGGTTCGATGACGTCGTTATTGAGGGCATTGCCGTCAAGGTCGTTTGCTCACTGGTGAACCTGGACGGCACGCCGCGCCCCGACGAGGTCATCACCTGGGCGGCCACGGACGAGGCGGGCAATGATTTTGGCGAGCTCTCAGCCAGCGCCTCGACAACCGATGCCGATGGCTTGGCGGTCATTACCTTCAGCTCAAGCGAGCTCGGTAAGGTCAGGATAAAGGCGACGGCCAAACCTGCAGAGGGAGCGACCGACAAGACTACGGAGCTAACCACCGTCAATCCTCTGCCTGAAATCGTCGATGCTGCCCAAAGTCGCAAGGATTTCGTAGTTGGATATGGCGAGCCGCTCGTATTCTCCGTGTGGGTCAAAGCCGGCGGCGAAGTGGCAGTGGGTTCTCAGGTGACGTGGGAGGTCAGGAAACAAGGCTCTCGCAGGAAAAAGGCAGAAACGACAAGTACTAGCCGGACCGATAAAGAGGGTAAGGCGACATTCAACTCGACATTCGAGTTGGGCAACTATGTCGTGACGGCGACGGTAAGCGGTACGGCCGTTGCTCAAACGTTCGACATCCTGGCCCGCGAGCGCGTGCAGTTTTCCCTGGAAGTCAAAGGGGCGCTCCAGGATGAAGAATCCCCTTGGCTGCTCTCTCGCATAGTGCCCTACACGCTGCTGGTGAGGGCCTTTGATGCGGATAACCCCAGCGATCCGATCAAAGATATATCGTTCACGGCCACCTTGGCGGACGGAAACCCGGCGCTGGACGGGTTCGACATCGAAGGGCTGGGCAAGACCTACAGGACCACTCAAGAAGGCGTGGAATTCAATGTGGGATCTTCCGCAGGCGATAAACCGGTAGATTTTACACTGCGCATCAGTACTGAATACCCGCTGGAATATTCCGAAGAGACGTACAAGCTGGGTTGGTTGTTCAGGTATCAGTCGGCGACGCTTAAGGCGGGTGACAAGCTGACACTCAACTGGGTGTGTGTACAGGGTAGACCCTCACCGTATCGAGGCCCTGACACCTCCATCGGAGATGTCGTGTTTAGCGTTCCCTCTAAAGAAGTGACCTTGTCATTGCCGAGCACATTGACAGGGACGCCGAGTTATTCTGGAACACCGGAAGAAAATATAACGAAGCTCATGAACAACGACGTCACCGAAGTGAGTCGTGTTACAGCAATGGACGGGTACTTGGTGATGTTGGCTGGTGACGCCCCACTTATCGATCAGCGCACCAAAAAAGTTAAGAAATAAAGTCCATCAGCCCGACCGTGAGCGGCAATGGCAGGTTGAACAAAATCTAATCGTGTATTAGCGGCATCGAGACGGACGTGCCTATTTATGGGCGTGGTTCGATGAGTTTAATCCTTACTATCTTTATTGTTGAGGTGGGAAAGTGGACAGCATCAATAAAAGTGGACTTTCGTTTCGTTTCGCGATCCTCGGGGAACACTGTCCAACGTCTCCGCCATTGCTAGGCCGAGACAATGCGTACAAGCTGAATGTCAAACTGGTCGACCAGGACGGGATGCCCGTTTCCGGTATGAAATACTCAATTTCGTCCGATAACGAGGTTGACTCCTTGGTGTATATCGAGGGTATGGACAACACCTACACCTCCTCCCCAGCGGGTCAGGACTTCTACATTGAAGGCTTGCCTGCCACGACAGAGGCACACGTGGAGAAGATGCAATGCGCATTTTCTGTGGAGTGCAAAACAGAAGGGGAAGCGGAACAAGTAGTTGGCTGCCAGGAATTGAGAATGGGACGTCTCTTACGCTGGGGGCATCCGGGCATTTCAGTCACATCCGACAAGGCTGTTTTTAGCACTAAAACCGAGCGGGTGGCCAAAGAGTCCGGTCTCGCGAATTGGAACTGGGGCGAGAAAATTGATCAATGCACGATCAATCTTGGGGCGTCCATTGAGGGTTCTGGAGCGACGTCATTCACTGAAAACGGTGATAAAAGCTTCAGGGCTGCACCAGAAATTGACCTGGACAAGTTTTCCAGTATCAGCAAGGCCTCTCTTCAATTACAAGGCGGTTTATCGAACGATCAGTTCACGGCGGTATTACCTTTCGCGCAGAACGACGTCGAGCTGTATTACTTTGAATCGGTCGCTTTCAGCCAACCCTCGATGATTGTCGGCGTTCCCGCCAAGGTAACGTGCAAGTTGGTGGGCCTGGACAGGAAGCCCAGAGCCAATGTGGACGTTGATTGGTCAACGAACCTTGGCACCGTCGACCCTGCTGCGAGCAAGACCGACGCACAGGGCATTGCAGAAACAGTGTGCACCTCCACTGTTCCCGGGACCGCGACGGTAACGGTTGTGTCGAAGGCGCAACGCACCGTCAGAGGGACCAGCGCAGCTACACCAGTGGGGCCTTTGCTGATCGTCGACCCCTTGGCGAGCGCTACTGAATACATTGAGGGGCATTCGGACCCGATACAGTTTTCAGTCACTCTTACAGCAGGCGGGCAGCCTGTTTCGGGTTTAACTGTTGAATGGTTTGTGAACGACAGTGTCAAGGACAGCGGCACGTCGGACAGTGAGGGCAAAGCCAGGTGCAACCTGACTTTCACACCTGGCGCGGATATCAGGCAGGTAGTCAAGGCGAGCGTAGTGGGTACGCAGGTGCAAACCAGTTTTGATGTCGACACTTACGCAGTGGAGTTGACCGATCCTAAGGTCAGCGCGACTGAGTATGTGATCACACACTCCCCGGACATTGAGTTTTCGGTCGTGCTTAAAGCCGGCACCCAGCTACTTTCCGGTGTCGAGGTAGCATGGTCGGTAGGCAGTACGACCGTAACAAGTAAGTCTGACAGCGCCGGGAAAGTCACGTTCAAACAGGGATTTGAGACGCCGGGTGATCACACGATAACGGTGAAAGAGCCGAAGTCCGGTAAAAGCCGAAGTTTTGCTGTTAAGGCGTACGCCATCGTTATTGATCGTTTTGAACCAAAAAGCACCGAGTTTATACTGGGGCAGCCTGCTGTTACATTTTCTGTGTGGCTTAAAGCGAATGGAAAAGCGCTGCCTAATAAAAAGGTCGAATGGTCGGTGACTGGAGCAAAACAACCTGACAGTACAACCGATAGTTCGGGCAAGGCTACATTTGCATATTCGTTCACGACAGAGGGCACAGAGGAAGTTGTGGCGAAGCCCGCAGGGCTCAATGAATCGGCTAAATTTTCTATCGTTGTACATGCACTGGTTTTTACTGCGAAGATAGAGGGTGAGCCCCCTGCTTTTGATTTATCGGCGCCAGATCTGTTATCAAGGTCATTGAAATATCAGATTAGTGTGACGGTATCTAATAGCGCAGGAAAGCCCGTCAGCGGTGTGAGGTATTCGTTGACTAATCCAGGGCCAGCGTATGCTTCAATCGGTCTCTCTATCAAAGGGTTGAATGACGACGTGGTGTCGACCACTGAGCCTCATTTATTTGAGATTTCGACCGAGCCCTGGAACAAGCCCGAGTCATTTACGTTTCGTGTGGTACATGCGGGATCAAATGTATTCGAAGCCACTTATCGACTGGGGTGGATTTTTAATGTCGGTTATGCTGTTGTTTACAGGCTGCTGCAGATGGTAGGAGTGTACTATGCTCCATTAGCTAACGCTTACACAGGCAAGAATATTGTGTGGGAAGCTTACACGGGCTCGATTGATGGCCTGTTTGATTTAGAACTGTATGCGAATTTCCAGAATGATTATGTACCAGTAGGAGCAGGGATGCTGCCGAGTGAAGTACCCGTCGGAACGCTGTTGCGTGTTAGTCGTGCTGTTGCAATGGACGGCTATGCAGTTTTGAACGCCGGGACTACCAGTCTGGGAGGTAATCGCTTGTCAGAATCCGAAGAGAGATCATTGTTGTCGAGTGCTGAATACAAGCTTTTAAGCGAAGCAGATCGTGTCACCTACGGGGAGCATCTTCGCGCGTTGATTCAGCGGTTGAAGGAATAGCCAGCCAAGTGTGCCTGGCAGGCTTTTGTGCCAGGCATAGCAAACAACCGATGTGCATTGTGAATACCTTAAAGGACAACGCTTCTTTCGATATCGCACAGTTGCGGGTTGACTAACGTTTCAAACCTTCACGGGGTAGTTCAATAGCCTGACCCGCTGTGGTTTTCGCCCGGCCTATCGCTATTCATTACGTTGAGAGACGCGAGAGTACAGCAACATGGACACGACGATCATTGCACCGCTCGCCCAACCCCACCGCGACGCCCTCGTTGCCTATTACCTCGGCCAACTCGTCCCCGACGAAAACTCGCCCGCGCCCGATCACATCATCACCCCGGACGATCTCTACGAATACCTGCTGATCGACAATCAGGTCAGCGCCGAGGTCGACACCAGTCGGGTTGCGCAGGGCATCGCCAGTGTGCAGCAGCACGTTCATGCGATCTACAACGGCATGGAGCCCGGCTTCGAAGAAGTCAGCGACGTCGAGCAGCATCGGCAGTCGCGAGCGTTGTGGCGTGAGGCGATGAGTCAGCACAGCACCTGGGCGGGGTATCAGGCGCTGGTGGATTATCCGGAGAACTACCTCGATCCGTCGTTGCGGCTGGGCAAGACCGAGGCGTTTGAGGCGTTCGAAGGGGCGTTGTCTCAGGCGCGGTTGACCTCGGACAGCGTGCAAAAAGCGCTGGGCAATTACCTGGCTCGGTTCGAAGAGATCGCCAATCTGGACACGGTTTGCTGCTACATCGACGGGGTGGATTTTCGGCAGGCCAGTTACTACTTCATCGGTCGCTCGCCTACCGATTCGTCGCGCTATTACTGGCGCAAGGCTGACATTGATGTGGATGAGAACAGCACCCACGTCCCGCCATCCGCTTGGACAGAGTGGAAAGCGATCGACGTGCAGACGTCTGGTCAAGTCACCCATGTGCGGACAGCGGTGGTGGAGGGGCGTTTGCACCTGGTGTGGCTAGAGCAGGTGCGCGAGGCGTTGGACGCCAACGACCAACCGAGGGCAGACCGCTTCATATATCACCTGAATGTCAGTTATCTGCAGAGCGATGGGCGCTGGAGTGCGGCAATCGGTTTGCACGAGACGACGCTGCCATCCTTCGCCACACTGGAAAGCGAAGGGCACGTACTCATCGCGGCGCAGGATGCGCGATATTCCTCCGAGCCCAGGCTCGTGATTGCGTTCCTCAAGCGCGGCGAAAAGGCAGAAAGCCCGCCCGTCAGGGTCTTGCTCGAGGTCCGCACCACGCTCTGGAAGCCTGTCGACCTCACCGATAGCCTGCCGTCCCTCGATCGCTCGCTGATCGCCCAGTTCAATAACGGCCCGGGCAGTGCGCAGTTCATGATCACGGGGGCCGATAGTCAGGGCAAGGTGTGGACCTTGGAAAAAGCAGTATGGAACCACGAAGGCCGGTACCAGGAGGGCGCGCTCAATCGGTATCTGGAACTTGACGTGCGGCTGATACATCTGGAACAGAACCCTCTTGTTGAAGCGTCCATTCTTTGTTCAAAGCCTTGGTACGGAACAGCCGCATCAGATCCCGTTCCGGAAAAGGGGAAGGTCGGTTTATGGAGAAACTCGCCTCGTGCCAATTACCCCGTGGTGTTCAACGGCGCCGCGCGCGCGCCGGCCGAGAGGGTTGGCTGGGAAGGCACGCCCGGTAAGCCTGATCTGGACTGGCTGTGTGTGGGCAACCCTGACCGAGCCAGCGGCATTGGTTACAACGAGTTCAACTTTCTTCGTAAGGAGCTGACGGCCCAGATTCCAGCCTTCGTCAAAACCGATGAAGGCGGGCTGTTTCTCGACCTCAAAGGCCTTGGGCTGCCCCATCTTCGTTTCGTGCGCCTGAACACCACCTTCGCCAGCGAACTGGTGCGCAAGGCCGAGCGTTCTCTGGACGGCGCGCTGGGGTGGGAAACCCAGCACACGTTGGAAACCCCGCTGCCCGGAGACAGCACGGGAACCCAGCCACCCGTCGATTTCAACGGTGCCAATGGCCGCTACTTCTGGGAGATATTTTTCCACTTGCCGCACCTTGCCGCGTGGCGCCTGTACCAGGCATTCGATTACGCCGGGGCTGAAGAGTGGCTCAACTATCTGTTCAATCCTCAGGTGCGTGTGGCGCCGCTGTACCCGCCGCCCGAGCACGTGCAGTGGCAACCCTACTGGACCTGCCGCCCGCTGGGGTTTGCCGACGACCCGCTGCGTGATGTGGCCGCACCTCGGGATCCGGATGCCATCGCCTACGGCGCGCCTTCGCACTACCGCAAGGCGATTTTCACTCTCTACCTGGACAACCTCATCGCCTGGGGCGACTCACTGTATCGGCAGGTCACCCGCGATGCGCTCAACGAGGCGAAATTGCATTACGTGCGCGCGCTATCGTTGTTGGGGCCGTTGTCCAAGGGCCGCAGCATTAGCCAATGGACGCCGATGTCGTTGCAGGACGCCGCCGATTATCAGAGCGCAACGTTCGCGTCGTTCGAGACGTCGGCATTTGCCTGGCCGCAGGACACGCCGCGCATGTCCGCCGAGCCCTGGCTGCGATTGATCGATGCGCCGTGGTTTCGTTTACCTGTCAATACACGCCTGCTGGACCTGTGGGAGCAGCTGGATCAGCGCCTGTTCAACCTGCGCAACAACCTCACGCTCGATGGTCGGCCAATGAGCCTTGCACTCTACGAGTCCCCGACCAGCCCGCTGGACCTGCTGCGTGCGCAATTGGCAGGCAGCAATGTTTCGCTGCGCCGTCTAGGCGCTCAAGGCAGAGTCCCCCCGTACCGGTTCGCGGCCATGTTGCCCCGTGTCCGCGACAGCGTGGAGATGCTGATCCGCTTCGGCGAGCAAGTGCGCCAGGCCATGGAGATGCGTGATCGCGCCGAAGAGCAATCCCTGCAACAAAGCCACGTGCTGGAACTGTCGGCCTTCGTTGAGCAGCTCGATGCCCTGGTCGTCGATCAGGCGCGACTCGAGCGCGACGTGCTGACCGCCAACCGCGATCAGGTGCAGGCGCAGTGTGAGAGCTACGCTAAATGGCTGGCGCAGGACGTCAGTGCCGCCGAGCAGAGTGCAGAGCAGCTACTGGCCGGCGCCAGTGCCACGCGGGTGCTCGCTGGTGGTTTTCGTGCGCTGGGCCACGCGCTGGGGACGGCGCCCAATACCGTTACCTTCACGCCAGGGCCTTTCCCTATTCCGGTGCCAGGCGGCTGGAATTGGGGTAGCCCACCTTGGGCGGCGGCGTCGGTGATGGAAGCAGCCAGCGTTTACCTGATGGACAGCGCTGAAGCACACCTGCGTGCCGATACCCGCAACCGGCGGCGTGATGAGTGGAGGTTTCTCAAGGACCAGGCACAGACCCAACTGGACGCTCTCGACCTGCAGATCGAGCAGCGCGACAGGGCGATTCGCTCGGCAGAACTCAAACGTGACCGCTCGCTGAAGGCGCGGCAACAGGCGCGGACGCTGTTTGCCTTCATTCAAAATCGTGCAACCAATGTGGCGCTGTACCAGTGGCTGCTGGGGCAGATGTCGACCCTGTATTTCCAGGCATACGACGCCGTGCTGTCGCTGTGTCTGGCCACTGAGGCGAGCTGGCAATACGAGATTGGCGATCCGGATACCCGTTTCATCCCGGCCAACGCCTGGGTGGATAATCGCCAAGGCCTGACTGCCGGTGAAAGCCTGGGCCTGGGGCTGTTACAGATGGAGTCAGCGTATCTGCTGCGCAACGAACGACGCCTGGAGCTGATCAAGACCGTCTCCCTGCGCCAGCTGTTGGGAGCTTACGAAGGTGAAGGCAGCGAGGTCGGTTGGCCTGCGGTGCTGGCCAGCCTGCGCGGGACAGGGGCTATTGAATTCGAACTCAAGCCGTCGCTGTTTGATCGGGACTACCCCGGCCATTACCTGAGACAACTGGTGTCGGTGTCAGTGTCGCTGCCCGGCGTGTTGGGGCCTTATGAAAACGTCCGCGTGACGCTCGATCAACTGAGCAGCCGTTACCTCCTCAAGCCCGATCTGGGTGGCAGCAAGTACCTGTATCAGCAGGCCGGAGAGTTGTCAGATGAACACGACGACATCGATCCCCGATTCGTCCTCACCAATCAGCGGGCCAATCAGCAGGTGGCGATTTGCAACGATCTTCGGGACAGTGGCGTGTTCGGCTTACCCTTGGGCGATGAGCGTTATCAGCCATTCGAGGGCACCGGCGCGGCGTCGCAGTGGATCTTGAGTTTTCCAAGGCATTCCAGCGCCAAACAGCAGGCGCTGTTCGATGCCCTGCAGGACGTCATGGTGCATGTGCGCTATCGCGCGATGGACGGTGGCAAGGTTTTCGCCGAGCAGGTCAAGAAGTTGATTCCCGCAAGCGGGCGCGTGCAGCGACCCCGGCAGGCAACCGAGAAGGCGTCACCGTCGGCTTGAATTGGCACACTCACATCAATGGACGATGAGGGACATAAGATGAATCACGCAATCATCGGAGTGCTGGAGCAGCAACGCCGGGATGCGTTGGTTGCCTGGTATCTGGGGCAACTGGTGCAGCAGGGCGCCGCGCCTCGCCGGGTGTTGAACGAAGAAGACTTATACGAATACCTGCTGATTGATAACCAGGTTGGCGCGCAAGTCGACACCAGCCGTGTGGCGCAGGGCATTGCCAGCGTGCAGCAGCATATCCACGCGATCTATAACGGCATGGAGCCGGGTTACGAAAGTGTGGTTCATGATAATCGGGCGCTCTGGCGCGACGGGATGTCGCAGTACAGCCTATGGTCGGGTTACCAGATGCTTGAGGATTATCCCGAGAATTATCTGCAACCGGCGTTGCGTCTGGACAAGACCTCGTTATTCGAGACCTTCGAGGCAGAACTGTCGCAAGCTCGATTGTCACGCGACACGGCGCAACAGGCGTTAGGCAATTATCTGCAGACATTCGAGACATTGGCCAACCTCTCGATCATCAGTGGCTACGTTGACGGCGTTGATTTTCGCGAGGCTGAGTATTACTTCGTCGGTCGTCAGAACATCGAGCCGTTCGGCTTTTATTGGCGTAAAACCCGGGCCTATCCACAGCCGGCCTCGGAAGTGACGTTGATGGCAGGCTGGACGCAATGGAAGCCTGTCGAATCAGTGACCGGTGTGCATATCAAGCATTGTCGTCCGGTGGTGATGGACGGCCGCTTGTATGTGATCTGGGTTGAAAGCGGCAAGGCAGTGCTGGACAAAGAAGGTCAAAAGACGGGCAGGTTCGAATACGCCATCAAGTTGGCGTATCGCCGGCTGGATGACAGTTGGAGCGCGCCGATTGTGTTGCACAACGGGGAAGCGCCGGATGAGTTGCTGCCTAATGTGTTCGACGACAAGTGGGCCATCACTAAGGGATACAGGCTGATGGCGTGCACCGATCATCGTAATGGAGGGCGGTCACGGCTGTTGGTGGGTTTTATTTCGAAGGGGTTCACGAATCAGGACATTAACCAGTATCTGGTTTTCGATGAATTCTTAGTGTCTCGGCCAATTGATCCGGCGGTGGCGACGATTTTGCTGTTCATGGCCGGAACAGACAGTCGGCGGCTTCAGTATTGTGCGGATGAATTGGACGCCGATACCGACCTGCAGTGGAAAGTAACATCGGTAGCCTGGGATAAAACTGCCCCCCCCACGACAATGGGGGCTACCGGTTTTGCTATGAATGAGCATCTTGAGTTGAAGGCACAGTGGCAGAACGGGCAATTAGCGCTGCGGGGTGTTTGCAATACGGTATTGAACGTATGGAAAAACACTGAGTTCGAGTCTTCAGGAGCTGTTGGGCCAGGTATTACCCATGGGTATACGGTCAAGGTGACGGGGGCAGAAGGCGTGACCCGATTCACGGTGATGTTTTACCGCGTTCACTCCGCCGACTTGCTCCCGCAAAACGTAGAACTCACTTATGAGGAGCGGACCTTAGGTATTTTAAGGACAGAAGACTTCAAGCTCGAAAGTTCTTTTTTTTGGGATTTCTACTCTGCCAGCATGGTGATCGACGAAGACCCTGATGCTTTCAACGCTTCTCTGCCCAGCGGGTTTCAGGTGTCGGTGCGCAATGGCCCACCGATCAGGCTCAATGATGAATACTATCGGTACAGTTACGAACCCGCAGTCATGAGTTCAGGATTGGCGCACTATAAGGTCGGTTGGCTGCAGGAGGGCGAAAACCTCACGTTAAATGGAGCTGCCCAGTCAGCCATTGTTTACGATCCTTGGCCTGCCGACGGTGGAACGGTCAGGACTTATCAGTGGGGAGGGGATGCAACGTCCGGGGATAGAGAGAAATTTGGAATGAACGGCTTCACGGTCACCCGCGAACCTGTCAGCGATGCCGCGCCCAACATCGTCACTGCCGGAACCGGAGTGCAATACCTGGGCACGCTTGCTGGTGGCAAGCGCATCCGCCTCAATACTCTCTGCGCCAAGGTGCTTACGCGCAAGGCCAGCCTGTCGCTGGAAGGCGCCTTAAGCTGGGAGACCCAACATACCGAGGAGCCTGCGCTGCAGGATGAGACCGCGCCGGTGTACTTGGACTTCTCCGGCGCCTACGGTTTGTATTTCTGGGAGCTGTTCGTCCATATTCCGCATCTGGTCGCCAGCCGCTTGCAGCAAGAGTTCGATTATGCCGGGGCGCAAAGCTGGCTGGAACACTTGTTCAACCCGCAGATGCGCGTGGCGCCGCTGTTTCCGCCGCCTGCGCAAACCGACTGGCTACCCTACTGGACCTGCCGTCCGCTGGGCCTGGCCGACAACCCATTGCCTGAGCTGGGCAGCCAGACTAACCCCGATGCCATTGCCCGAAGTGCGCCGTCGCACTACCGCAAGGCGATCTTCATGCAGTACCTCAACAACCTCATTGCTTGGGGCGATATGCTGTACCGCCAGGTGACCCGCGACACCCTCAACGAAGCCAAACTGCTGTATGTGCGCGCGCTTTCGCTGTTGGGGCCATTGTCCAAGGGACGCAGCATCAGCCATTGGGAGCCCGTGACGCTTGGCGAGGCCAGTAACGAGGGCGACAGCTCGTTTACTGAGCTTGAGTCGTCGCTGGCTGCCACGTTGTCCACGTTGCTGCCACTCAGCGCCACCCAGGCGCCCTGGTTGCGCTTGCTGGATCAGGACATTTTTCGTCTGCCTGTCAACACCCAACTGCTGGATGTGTGGGACCGCCTCGACCTGCGTCTGTACAACCTGCGGCATAACCTGACCCTGGACGGCAAGCCGATGCACTTGGCGCTGTACGAGGCCCCGGCCAATCCGCTGGACCTGCTGCGTGCGCAACTCAATGGCAGCAGCGTCAGCCAGCGGCGTCTGGGATCGCTGGCGATCATCCCGCCATATCGCTTGCGCGCCATGATGCCGCGCGCGCAAAACGCAGTGGACACGCTCATACGTTTCGCTCAGCAGGTGCTCAACCACATGGAGGCCAGATACCGCGCCGAGCAGGAAGAACTGCAACAGGGCCATGTGCTGGATGATCTGGCGGCATTCGCCGAGCAACTACAGCAGAGCGCTATCGACGAGTCGGTCAAGGGCCTGGAGGTACTGAAAGCGAATCGGCAAAGCGTGGTCGCGCGCAAACGCTATTACGACGATCAACTGCGTGTGGATGTCAGCGCGCTGGAAAAGACCGCTCATACTGAACGCCAAGTCGCGATGGGTACAACCGTCGCGGCTAGGGCCCTTGGCGCTGCGGGCCACATCGCCAGTCTGGCGCCCAATCTGTTCGGCGGCGCCACCGGCGGCATGCACTGGGGTGGCCCGGCGTTCGCCGAAGCCGAGGTCATGGAGGGCGCTGCAACGGTACTGTCGGAGCTGGCGCAACAGCAACTGACCAGCGACCTGCAGAGTCGTCGGCGCGACGAGTGGCAGCATCAGGTCCAGCAGGCGGAGCTGGAGACGGAAATGGTCGACCGTCAGATCGAAGCGCAGGAAGCGGCCGTCAACGCTTCAAGGGCAAGTCTTGCGCAAGCGGCCAAGACCCGCGAGCAGGCCCAGGCCTTTTACGCCTTCATCAAGGGGCGGGCGACGAATGCGGGGTTGTATCAATGGCTGTTGAGTCAGATGTCCACGTTGTATTTCCAGGCGTACGACGCCGTGCTGTCGATGTGCCTGAGCACCGAAGCCTGCTGGCAATACGAAGTGGGGGATCGCGAGACGCGTTTCATCTCGGCGTCTGCGTGGGTCGACAACCGCTTCGGCCTGACCGCAGGGGACACCTTGAGACTGGGGTTGATGCAGATGGAGTCGGCGTTTCTGACGCGCCACGAGCGTCGGCTGGAGATCACCAAAACCCTGTCGCTCAAGGCACTGTTGAAGGACTACGACCCCGGTGCCGGGCGGCAGCCGGACGCGGTCACCGGCTGGGACGCGGTGCTCGACACCCTGCGCACAACAGGCGAGATCGAGTTCCAGCTCAACTCATCGACCTTCGACAGGGACTACCCGGGTCATTACCTGCGGCAGTTGGTGCGCTTGTCCGTTTCGCTGCCAGTGGTGCTCAAGCCCTATCAGGACATTCACGCGACCCTGAGCCAGCAGACCAGCACGTACTTGCTCAAGCCGCAGATCGGCAACGTGAAGTCCTTGTACCAACAAGTCGGCGAATTGCCGGAAGGCGACGATGACGACCTGCGCCAGGACCAGTTGGTGACCAATCCGCGGGCCAATCAACAGGTCGGCTTGTCGACCGGGGTGGACGATCACGGGATGTTCCAGCTGGATTTTGGCGATGAACGCTACTTCCCCTTCGAAGGCACCGGCGCGATTTCCCGCTGGACCCTGAGCTTCCCCAACCACGACAGCGAAGATCAGCAAGCCATGCTCGACACACTGACCGATGTGATTCTGCACATCCGCTATTTGGCTGTGGATGGCGGCAAAGCCTTCGCCGCCGATGTAGAGAAACTGGTGAGCGCGGTCGAAGAGGTAGAGCTCAAGCGTCAGCCGATTTCGCTGGCGTAAGTCCCGACATCCTTGAGCAGGATGCGCAGGGTCGCGTCCAGCTCAGGGAGCTCTTCGGCAATCGTGCTGTGGGTGATTTCGAAGAGGTGTTCGCCGCCGAAGGGCCTGGCGTCGGCGGCGTCGATTTCCACTGTCAACAGCGTGGCCGTGAGGGTCACTTTCAGGTGGCTCTCGACGTGAATAGTGTCGTCGCGAAAGGTGATGTCCACTTCATCTTCGTCCGGGAAGCGGCCGAGCAGAAACAGATCGCCGTTGCTGGCATGGCAACATGCCAGCGCCATGTCATCTTCTTCCTCGTCGCACGGGTTGTAGATGAAGCTGTCGGTGGTCATGTGCATGGCGGCATTCCTGTGGCGGGTTCGGGGCAAGGGGAGAGTTTGCCAGTCCTTTTTGAGATTGGCTTGAGATTCTTGTTTTGGCGTCCTGCAGGCATCCCGCGCTAACCACACCCCACCCAAGCCAGGCGCCGTCCCTTCACCTCTCTGAAACATCTGCCTGCAACCCGATGTCCGAATATGTCGCAGCATCGCAAGCAGCGCGGGCCTTGCTCTCGTTAAGCTGCGCAGCAGATGAACGGACGCGTAGCCGAGCCTGCCTGAGCAGATGCCCGCTGTCCTTCATTGGGGTCCAATGAATGTGACCACGCACACACGACGAGCGTTACTAGTAGGGCATGTGCCCACGTACTGCGCCCTGTCACGATCTGCCGACTATCATCGAACAGGCGCACACGCACGCACACATGCACGCACGACCCCGAAACACGCATCTCTCCTATATAAAAGCCAAGCCAAGCGGAGTACCACAGATGGCGTTCTTCACCGCAGCCAGCAAGCCCGACTTCCAGCACCAACTGCGAGCGGCACTGGCCCAGCACATCAGTGAACAGGCACTGCCACAAGTGGCGCTGTTCGCCGATCAATTCTTCGGCATCATTTCCCTGGACGAACTGACCCAGCGCAGGCTTTCCGACCTGGCCGGTTGCACCCTGTCGGCCTGGCGCCTGCTCGAGCGTTTCGAGCACGGCGCACCACAGGTGCGGGTCTACAACCCTGATTACGAGCGTCACGGCTGGCAGTCGACCCACACGGCCGTTGAAGTCCTGCACCACGACCTGCCGTTCCTTGTCGACTCGGTGCGCACCGAGCTGAACCGCCGCGGCTACAGCATCCACACGCTGCAGACCACCGTATTGAGCGTGCGTCGCGACGAGAAGGGCAACCTGGTCGAACTGCTGCCAAAAGGCACGACCGGCGACGACGTGCTGCAAGAATCGCTGATGTACCTGGAAATCGACCGCACCGCCAACGCCGCCGAGCTGAACGTACTGGCCCGCGAACTGGAGCAGGTGCTGGGTGAAGTGCGTGTCGCGGTCGAAGACTTCGAACCGATGAAGGCCAAGCTGCACGAACTGCTGGCCGGCGTCGACGCCATCGAATACAACGTCGATCCTGACGAAAAAGCCGAGGTGAAGGTTTTCCTCGAATGGCTGGTGAACAACCACTTCACCTTTCTGGGCTACGAAGAGTTCACGGTCGAGGGCGGCGCCGAAGGCGGTCAACTGACCTACGATCCGTCCTCCTTTCTGGGCCTGACCAAACGGCTGCGCGTAGGGCTCACCACCGAAGACCTGCACATCGAAGGCTATGCAGTGAATTACCTGCAGGAGCCGACCCTGCTGTCCTTCGCCAAGGCCGCCGCGCCAAGCCGCGTCCACCGCCCGGCGTACCCGGACTACGTGTCGATCCGCCAAATCGACGCCAGCGGCAAGGTCGTCAAGGAATGCCGCTTCATGGGCCTGTACACCTCCTCGGTGTATGGCGAAAGCGTGCGCGCGATCCCGTACATCCGCCGCAAGGTGGCCGAAGTCGAGCGCCGTTCCGGTTTCGACGCCAAGGCCCACTTGGGCAAGGAACTGGCGCAAGTCGTTGAAGTGCTGCCCCGCGATGACCTGTTCCAGACTCCGGTCGACGAGCTGTTCAGCACCGTCATGTCCATCGTGCAGATCCAGGAGCGCAACAAGATCCGCGTGTTCCTGCGCAAGGACCCGTACGGCCGCTTCTGCTACTGCCTGGCCTATGTGCCGCGCGACATCTACTCCACCGAAGTGCGCCAGAAAATCCAGCAGGTGCTGATGGAGCGCCTGAAGGCCAGCGACTGCGAGTTCTGGACCTTCTTCTCCGAGTCCGTGCTGGCCCGTGTGCAGCTGATCCTGCGCGTGGACCCGAAAGTCACCTTGGACATCGACCCGCAGCAACTGGAAAACGAAGTGATCCAGGCCTGCCGTTCGTGGAAGGACGACTACGCCAGCCTGGTCATCGAAAGTTTCGGCGAAGCCCAGGGCACCAACGTGCTGGCTGACTTCCCGAAAGGCTTCCCCGCCGGCTACCGCGAGCGTTTCGCCGCGCATTCGGCAGTGGTCGACATGCAGCACCTGCTCAACCTGAGCGATGCCAATCCGCTGGTCATGAGCTTCTATCAGCCGCTGTCCGGCGACAAGGCGCAGCTGCACTGCAAGCTGTACCACGCCGACACCCCGCTGGCGCTGTCCGACGTGCTGCCGATTCTGGAAAACCTCGGCCTGCGCGTGCTGGGCGAGTTCCCGTATCGCCTGCGTCACACCAATGGCCGCGAGTTCTGGATTCACGACTTCGCGTTCACTTATGGCGAAGGCCTGAAACTGGACTTGCAACAGCTCAATGACACGCTGCAGGACGCTTTCGTCCACATCGTGCGCGGCGAGGCCGAGAACGACGCGTTCAACCGTCTGGTGCTGACCGCCGGCCTGCCTTGGCGTGACGTTGCGCTGTTGCGCGCTTATGCCCGGTACCTCAAGCAGATTCGCTTGGGCTTCGATCTGGGTTATATCGCCAGTACGCTGAACAACCACGCCGACATCGCCCGCGAGCTGACCCGCCTGTTCAAGACCCGCTTCTACCTGGCGCGCAAACTGTCCGGTGGCGACCTGGACGACATGCAGCAGCGTCTTGAAACGGCCATTCTCTCGGCGCTGGACGACGTTCAAGTGCTCAACGAAGACCGTATCCTGCGTCGCTACCTTGACCTGATCAAGGCGACCCTGCGCACCAACTTCTATCAGACCGACGCCAACGGCCAGAACAAGAGCTACTTCAGCTTCAAGTTCAACCCGCGTCTGATTCCTGAACTGCCCAAGCCGGTGCCGAAGTTCGAAATCTTCGTCTACTCGCCGCGGGTCGAGGGTGTGCACCTGCGTTTCGGCAACGTGGCACGGGGCGGCTTGCGCTGGTCCGACCGTGAAGAAGATTTCCGCACCGAGGTTTTGGGTCTGGTGAAAGCCCAGCAGGTGAAGAACTCGGTCATCGTGCCGGTGGGCGCGAAGGGCGGTTTCCTGCCCCGTCGTCTGCCGACCACCGGCACCCGCGACGAGATCCAGGCCGAAGCGATCGCCTGCTACCGCATCTTCATTTCGGGCCTGTTGGACATCACCGACAACCTCAAAGAAGGCGCTCTGGTGCCGCCAGCCAACGTCGTGCGGCATGACGACGATGATCCGTATCTGGTCGTAGCGGCCGACAAAGGGACCGCCACCTTCTCCGACATCGCCAACGGCATCGCCATCGACTACGGCTTCTGGCTCGGCGACGCGTTCGCCTCCGGCGGATCGGCCGGTTACGACCACAAGAAAATGGGCATCACCGCCAAGGGCGCGTGGGTCGGCGTGCAGCGCCATTTCCGCGAACGTGGCATCAACGTCCAGCAAGACAGCATCAGCGTGATCGGTGTCGGCGACATGGCCGGTGACGTGTTCGGTAACGGCCTGTTGATGTCCGACAAACTGCAACTGGTGGCCGCGTTCAACCACCTGCACATCTTCATCGACCCCAATCCGGACCCGGCCGTAAGCTTCGCCGAGCGTCAGCGTCTGTTCGACCTGCCGCGTTCGGCCTGGACCGACTACGACACCAGCATCATGTCCGAAGGCGGCGGTATCTTCCCGCGCAGCCTGAAGAGCATCACCATCACCCCGCAGATGAAAGCGCGCTTCGACATCAGCGCCGACAAACTGACCCCGACCGAGCTGATGCACGCGCTGCTCAAGGCGCCGGTTGACCTGCTGTGGAACGGCGGCATCGGCACCTACGTCAAGGCCAGCTCCGAGAGCCACGCCGACGTCGGCGACAAGGCCAACGACGCCCTGCGCGTCAACGGCAACCAACTGCGCTGCAAGGTGGTGGGCGAGGGCGGCAACCTGGGCATGACCCAACTGGGCCGCGTCGAATTCGGCCTGCTGAGTGGCGCGACCAACACCGACTTCATCGACAACGCCGGTGGCGTGGACTGCTCCGACCACGAAGTGAACATCAAGATCCTGCTCAACGAAGTGGTGCAGGCCGGCGACATGACCGAGAAGCAGCGCAACCTGCTGCTCGAAAGCATGACCGACGAAGTGGGCCATCTGGTGCTTGGCAACAACTACAAGCAGACCCAAGCCCTGTCCTTGGCGGCCCGTCGTGCCTATGAGCGCATTGCCGAATACAAGCGCCTGATGAGCGACCTCGAAGCCCGTGGCAAGCTGGACCGTGCCATCGAGTTCCTGCCTGCCGAGGACCAACTGGCCGAGCGCGTCGCCGAGAAGCAAGGCCTGACCCGCGCAGAGCTGTCGGTGCTGATCTCCTACAGCAAGATCGACCTCAAGGAAGCGCTGCTGGAATCCCGCGTACCGGACGACGACTACCTGGCCCGCGACATGGAAACCGCGTTCCCGCCGTCGCTGGGCGCGAAGTTCTCGGAGTCCATGCGCCGCCACCGTCTGAAGCGCGAAATCGTCAGCACCCAGATCGCCAACGACCTGGTCAACCACATGGGCATCACCTTCGTGCAGCGACTCAAAGAGTCGACCGGCATGAGCGCGGCCAATGTGGCCGGTGCCTACGTGATCGTGCGTGACATCTTCCACCTCCCGCACTGGTTCCGTCAGATCGAGGCGCTGGACTACAAGGTTCCGGCCGAAATCCAGCTGGCGCTAATGGACGAGCTGATGCGTCTGGGCCGTCGCGCCACGCGCTGGTTCCTGCGCAGCCGTCGCAACGAACTGGACGCGGCACGCGACGTCGCGCACTTTGGTCCGCACCTGGCGGCGCTGGGCCTGAAACTGGACGAACTGCTGGAGGGCCCGCCCCGTGAAGTCTGGCAGGCGCGTTATCAGGAATACGTGGAAGCGGGAGTGCCTGAGTTGCTGGCGCGGATGGTGGCGGGTACCACGCACCTGTATACGCTGCTGCCGATCATCGAGGCGTCTGATGTGACCGGTCAGAATGCGGCTGATGTGGCGAAGGTGTATTTCGCGGTGGGTGGTTCGCTGGATGTGACCTGGTATCTGCAGCAGATCAGTGCACTGCCGGTGGAGAACAACTGGCAGGCGCTGGCGCGTGAGGCGTTCCGTGACGATATCGACTGGCAGCAGCGGGCGATCACGGTGTCCGTTCTGCAGATGGCCAATGGTCCTGCAGATGTGGAGGAGCGGTTGAACCTGTGGCTGGAGCAGCATTCGGCGATGGTCGAACGCTGGCGCGCAATGTTGGTTGAGTTGCGGGCGGCGAGCGGGAATGACTACGCGATGTATGCGGTGGCCAACCGTGAGCTGCTGGACTTGGCCATGAGCGGGCAGACTGCCGTTGTGTGATGGTTTTGGCTAAGCGGTAAAGAGAAGCCCTGCATCGAGAGATGTGGGGCTTTTCTTTTTCGGCCTGTACCCAAATCGCGTTCTGCGGCGTCTGACCTTTTGCGTATAAAGTTCAAAAGCGAACACTGATTTTGGCTTCGCCCCGATCTCCCTGTAGGAGCAGCGCCATCCGCAAATCCCGGGCCCGGCGCGAGGGATCACACATAACTCCCGTTCCTGCTCCGGATTCAGCTCCAGCTCCGGGTTTTGATCTTGATCCTCATGCGCGACAGTCCAGACAACAGCCATCGCAATAAAAAACCCCGCCACTTGGACGGGGTTCTTCACTGGCTGCCAGGGGGTCATATCCTGCCGAGCAGAACCAGAATCAACAGAATCACCAGAATCGTACCGATAATCCCCGATGGCCCATAACCCCAATTTCTTGAGTGCGGGAAGACCGGCAGACCGCCGACCAGCAAGAGAATGAGGATGATGATCAGAATTGTGCCGATGCCCATGACGAGTTCCTTCTTGTGTACTTGGTAAGAGGCTATGCCGTTCAAGCATCCGCCAAGTTGGCGAAATACTTGTACTGCTTGAATTATCCGACTGTCGGCCAAGAGAAAAGGTTCTGGAGATCAGTCATAAAAAATAACATTTTTATTTATTCTCTATAAATCAATGGTTTGTCACTGACTCGCTTACATGTAAATCAAACTTTTGATTTTTAGAGCGGCCCCACTTACAGCAAATAAATCGGGAACTTACGTCTGCCGCTCAGGTCTCGAAAGTTGCCAGGGAGGCTCAATTAATAAGCAGCCTAACTACTTGTCTAGGTCAGACGTTAGAGAAGATCAGCTCGTTTTCTCCAGTTCTGTTGGCGCCTTTATCCGGTAGCGAGGTTAACCGCCCCTGAAATCACCGCGCGAGCCCTGAGGCGGCGGTTTGCCGGGGATATTCAGCAATCGAATGAAGGGCTTGTCCGACAATCCCTCTGTTTACACTGAGCGCACTTCCCCGAAATCGACAAGGCAACGGTTATGCAAAATCGCATCATGATCACTGGCGCAGGATCCGGCCTTGGGCGTGAAATCGCATTGCGCTGGGCACGTGAAGGCTGGCGCGTGGCGCTGTCCGACGTCAACGACGCGGGGCTTCAGGAAACCCTGAGGCTGGTGCGCGAAGCAGGGGGAGACGGTTTCGTACAGCGCTGTGACGTGCGCGACTACAGCCAGCTGACTGCCTTCGCACAGGCTTGCGAGCAAAAATTCGGTGGCATCGACATTATCGTCAACAACGCCGGAGTGGCGTCGGGCGGGTTCTTTGGCGAGCTGTCGCTGGAGGACTGGGACTGGCAGATCGCGATCAATCTCATGGGCGTGGTCAAGGGCTGCAAGGCGTTCCTGCCGCTGCTGGAACAGAGCAAAGGCAAGATCATCAACATCGCTTCCATGGCAGCCCTGATGCAAGGGCCGGCGATGAGCAATTACAACGTGGCCAAGGCTGGCGTGGTGGCGCTTTCGGAAAGCCTGCTGGTGGAACTGCGTCAGCAGGAAATCGGCGTGCATGTGGTCTGCCCGTCGTTCTTCCAGACCAACCTGCTGGACTCCTTCCGCGGCCCGACACCGGCGATGAAGGCCCAGGTCGGCAAGCTGCTGGAAAGCTCGCCGATCAGCGCCAGTGACATTGCCAGCTACCTCTATGATCAGGTGGCCAAAGACGAATTCATGATCCTGCCTCACGAACAGGGGCGCATGGCCTGGCAGATCAAGCAGCAGAACCCGCACACCATTTATGACGAGATGGCCAACATGGCCGACAAGATGCGCGCCAAGGCCAAGTCCACCGGCTGACATTCAACAACGAGCTTTTTGAGCACCGCGTATTTCTTCGGCACTAGGGCATGCGCGGTCTGACCCGTTCAATGATTGAAACAGCTATGTAGGACGCGTCTGTCAGCAACCGCCGATGACTCCTGAAGGGCAAGACTGATTTTTCCCCAGTGCATTGATGCATTGGATCCCACTTGTCACGCTGCCTCCTCGGTTACCACTTGGGGAGTAGGAAAAATGCTGGTATTGACGCGAGAAATTGGAGAGTCATTTTCCATCGGTGACGACATCACCGTGCAGATTCTGGGGATCACGGGCAATCAGGTGCGCCTGGGGATCAACGCCCCGCAGCACGTGAAGATTCATCGCAGCGAGGTGTACAAGCGGATCGCCGCGCGCCTGCAGCAAATGGCGGCGCAATCCGAGGGCGTCTAGACCCGCTCGCCGAACAGCACCCATGCCTTGCGGCACTTTTTTTACTCGTCGAAATATTCTTTGGGCACTTCGTGCTTGAGCATCAGCTGGCACTGTTGGCTGTCCAGGTCGAAGAAGATCACCGCCTGACCCTTGGTTAATGCATGCCGGACCCGCAGGACGCGGGTTTCCAGCGGCGTGTCGTCACCGTTGTCCGTACCGTCGCGGGTCACGAAATCCTCGATCAGACGGGTCAGCGTGTCAGCTTCGAGTTGGTCGTGGGGGATCAGCATAAGAGCGGCTCGGTCATCAAATGGGGTGGGTGGCGGGATGCTAGCGCGGTGAAGGGCCAGAGGCTACGTCTGTGTTGAAGCATTCCTACAATCTCTTCGGCACGACGGATCGGACTGTGGGAGCGAGTTCATTCGCGAGACGGTAGTACATCCGATAGAGATGAGTCAGGTATACCCATCTCTCGCGAATGAATTCGCTCCCACAGGTTGGCGTCCACACGTGGAGGCTGCAGGCAGGCGACCGATGCCTACCGCTGGCCCACTAACGTATCCACCGCTGGCACTCGCGTGTCCGTTTCCATCTGCGCGTCATGTTCGAGTTGATGACTGAAGTTCTCCAGTGACGCATTGGCCGGTTTCGCGTCGCTGGCGAACACGGGCGGGCTGAGGATGTAGGCGGTCAGCAGTTTGCTCAGGGTGCTGAGGCTGTCGATGTGAGTGCGCTCATAGCCATGGGTCGCATCGCAGCCGAACGCCAAGAGGGCAGTGCGGGTGTCGTAACCCGCCGTGATCGCCGAGTGCGCATCGCTGTAGTAATAGCGGAACAGGTCGCGGCGCACCGACAGTTCGTTTTCCTGCCCCAAGCGCAGCAAGTGGCGGGACAGATGATAGTCGTACGGGCCGCCGGAATCCTGCATCGCCACGCTCACCGCATGTTCGCTGGAGTGTTGGCCGGGGGCGACCGGGGCGATATCAATGCCGACGAATTCGCTGACGTCCCACGGCAGGCTGCCCGCCGCGCCACTGCCAATCTCCTCGGTAATGGTGAACAGCGGGTGGCAATCGATGGGCGGCTCGGCGCCGCTGTCGACGATGGCCTTGAGCGAGGCGAGCAGGGCGGCGACGCCGGCCTTGTCGTCCAGATGGCGGGCGCTGATGTGGCCGCTTTCGGTGAATTCGGGCAGTGGATCGAAGGCCACGAAATCACCGATGTTGATCCCCAGCGATTCGCAGTCGGCGCGCGTCGCGCAGTAGGCGTCCAGGCGCAGTTCGATGTGGTCCCAACTGATCGGCATGGTGTCGACGGCGGTGTTGAACGCGTGCCCCGAGGCCATCAACGGCAACACACTGCCACGAATCACGCCGGTGTCGGTGAACACACTGACGCGGCTGCCTTCGGCGAAACGGCTCGACCAGCAACCCACCGCCGACAGGCCCAGACGGCCGTTGTCTTTCACCTCACGCACGCTGGCGCCAATGGTGTCCAGGTGCGCGGAAACGGCGCGGTCAGGGCTGTTCTGTTTGCCTTTGAGGGTCGCGCGAATGGTCCCGCGACGGGTCAGTTCGAAGGGAATGCCCAGCTCTTCCAGACGCTCGGCGACGTAACGCACGATGGTGTCGGTAAAGCCCGTGGGACTGGGAATCGCGAGCATTTCCAGCAGGACTTTCTGCAGGTAATTCAGATCCGGTTCGAGGATTTTCTTTGCAGTGGTCATGGGAGGCTCCAGTTGAATCAGCGACGAGCTTTAAGCTGCAAGCTGCAAGTGGTCGCGCCGACTTCTTGCAGCTCGCAGCTTGCAGCTCACCGCTGCTGCTACCCGTGAACGGGCAAGCTGTGGGGAAACAACAGATCAACGAAGCGTTCGGCAGTCGGCTGTGGCTCGTGGTTGGCCAGGCCGCAGCGTTCGTTGGCTTCGATAAACACGTACTCCGGCTGATCGGCGGCCGGGACCATCAGGTCCAGACCCACCACCGGGATGTCGAGGGCGCGGGCCGCGCGGATAGCGGCGTCTTTCAACACCGGGTGCAGGATTGCCGTGACGTCTTCAAGGCAGCCGCCGGTGTGCAGGTTCGCCGTACGCCGAACCGCCAGACGTTCCCCGGACGGCAGCACGCTGTCGAAGCTGAAGCCGGCATCTTCCACGGTCCGGCGGGTTTCGTCGTCCATGGGGATCTTGCTCTCACCACCGGTTGCCGCCGAACGACGACGGCTCTGGGCTTCGATCAGCTGGCCGACGGTGTGACCACCGTCGCCCATGATTTCTGCAGGGCGGCGAATGGCCGCCGCGACCACATCGAAACCTATGACGACGATGCGCAAGTCCAAGCCTTCGTGAAAGCTTTCCAGCAACACGCGGGAATCGAACTGGCGCGCGCGCTCGACCGCTGCCTGCACATCTTCAATGGTGCGCAAATCCACCGCCACGCCCTGGCCCTGCTCGCCATCCACCGGTTTGACGACGATGCGTTCATGCTCGTCGAGAAACGCCAGGTTGTCATCGCCATTGCCCGCCAGCTGTTGCACGGGCAACTGCAAACCGGCGGCCTTGAGCACCTTGTTGGTCAGACGCTTGTCCTGGCACAGGGTCATGCTGACCGCTGTGGTCAGGTCGCTCAGGGACTCGCGGCAACGAATGCGCCGACCGCCATGAATGAGGGTGAACAGGCCCGCTTCGGCATCATCCACCTGCACTTCGATGCCACGGCGATGCGCTTCTTCAACGATGATCCGCGCGTAGGGGTTGAACTCCGCCTGCGGACCGGGGCCGAGGAACAGCTTCTCATTAATGCCGTTTTTGCGCTTGATGGCGAAAGTCGGCAGGTTGCGAAAACCGAGTTTGCTGTAGAGGTTTTTCGCCTGCTGGTTGTCGTGCAGCACCGACAGGTCCAGATAGGCCAGGCCACGACTCTGAAAATGCTCGATCAGATGGCGCACCAGCACTTCACCCACGCCAGGCCGGGTGCATTGCGGGTCCACTGCCAGGCACCACAGGCTGCTGCCGTTTTCCGGATCGTTAAAGGCCTTTTGATGATTGAGGCCCATCACGCTGCCGATCACCGCATTGCTGCTTTCGTCTTCGGCGATCCAGTACACCGGACCGCCTTGATGACGCGGGGTCAGCAAGTTCGGGTCGATGGGCAACATGCCGCGGGCGATGTAGAGGTGGTTGATCGCTTCCCAGTCGGCCTGGTTTTGCGCACGACGAATCCGAAAGCCGCGAAACACACGCTGCGCCGGGCGATAGTCGCTGAACCACAGGCGCAAGGTGTCCGACGGATCGAGAAACAACTGCTGAGGTGACTGCGCCAGGACCTGTTGCGGCGCGGCTACGTAAAGCGCGATGTCACGCTCGCCGGGCTTTTCGTTGAGCAGCTCGTTGGCCAGTGCCGCAGGATCGGGGTAGGTGTGCCCGATAAGCAGGCGACCCCAGCCGCAGTGCAGTGCCAGCGGCGCGTCATCGAGGGAGCTGCCGTCTTCGGCGAAGCGCGCCTGCAGGCGTTCGTAGGACGGCGCCTGACCGCGCAACAGGCGCTGGTTGTAGAGCGAAGCATTGGCTTTCATCGGTCACAGTCCTTGTTCGCTGAGCCACAGATTCAGGGCCGCGAGCTGCCACAGCTTCGAGCCGCGCAGCGGGGTCAATTGACTGTCGGGGTTGGTCAGCAGGGTGTCGAGCATGGTCGGGTTGAACAGGCCACGGTCCTGGCTCGAATCGAGCAGCAAGTCGCGCACCCAGTTCAACGTGTCGCCCTCAAGGTGCTTGAGGCCTGGCACCGGGAAGTAGCCTTTTTTGCGGTCGATGACCTCGGAAGGAATCACCAGACGCGCCGCTTCCTTGAGCACTTGCTTGCCGCCATCTGGCAGTTTGAAGCGCGCAGGGACGCGAGCCGACAGCTCGACCAGGCGGTAGTCGAGGAACGGCGTGCGTGCCTCCAGCCCCCAGGCCATGGTCATGTTGTCGACGCGTTTGACCGGGTCGTCCACCAGCATCACCGTGCTGTCCAGACGCAGCGCTTTATCCACACCTGCCTCGGCGCCCGGCATGGCGAAGTGTTCGCGTACGAAATCACCGGCGGCGTCGTTCTGGGTCAACCATTGCGGGGCGACGGTGGCGGCGTACTCGTCGTAGCTGCGGTCGAAAAACGCATCGCGATAAGCCGCATACGGGTCGCTGGCGCCATCGACTTGCGAGTACCAGTGATAACCGGCGAACAGCTCATCCGCGCCCTGGCCGCTCTGCACCACTTTGCAGTGCTTGGCCACCTCGCGTGACAGCAAGTAGAAGGCGATGCAGTCGTGGCTGACCATCGGCTCGCTCATGGCGCGAAACGCGGCAGGCAACTGCTCGATGATCTCGCTTTCCTTGATGCGCAGCTGATGATGGTTCGTGCCGTAGTGCTTGGCGATCAGGTCCGAATACTGGAACTCGTCGCCGCGCTCGCCGCCTGCGTCCTGAAACCCGATGGAAAAGGTCGACAGATCTTTCACGCCCACTTCACGCAGCAGGCCGACGAGCATGCTCGAGTCGACGCCGCCGGACAGCAGCACGCCGACGTCCACCGCCGCACGTTGACGGATAGCCACGGCTTCACGGGTGCTGTCGAGCACGCGGTCGCGCCAGTCTTCCAGGGTCAGGTTCGCTTCATCGGCGTGAGGGCCGTAAGGCAGCGTCCACCAGACCTTCTGCTCGACCTTGCCCTCGGCACTCACACGCATCCAGGTGGCCGGCGGAATTTTCTCGACGCCAGCGAGCAGGGTGCGCGGAGCAGGGACCACGGCATGGAAATTCAGGTAGTGGTTCAGGGCGATCGGGTCGAGCATCGGGCTGATGTCGCCGCCTTTGAGCAGGGCGGGCAGGGCCGAGGCGAAGCGCAGGCGTTTGTCGGTGCGCGACAGGTACAGCGGCTTGACGCCCAGACGGTCGCGGGCGATGAACAGAGTCTTGGTGTCGCGCTCCCAGATGGCGAAGGCGAACATGCCGTTGAGCTTGGGCAGCATGTCGGCGCCCCAGGCGTGGTAGCCCTTGAGCAGCACTTCGGTGTCGCCACCGGAATGGAACTGATAGCCGAGGCTTTCCAGCTCGGCGCGCAATTCCGGAAAGTTATAAATCGCGCCGTTGAAGGCCAGTGACAGGCCCAGATGGCTGTCGATCATCGGCTGCGCCGACCCGTCGGACAGGTCCATGATTTTCAGACGACGATGGCCCAGGGCAATCGGCCCCTGGCTATGAAAACCCCAGGCATCCGGGCCGCGAGGGGCCAGATGATGGGTGATGCGTTCTACTGCGGCGAGATCCGCAGGTTGGTTGTCAAAACGTAGTTCACCAGCTAATCCGCACATGAGTCCTTACCGGTTTTCCGTTGGGGAATGTGGCCGGGGAAGTCCGGCTACCCAAAGACTGACCGGTGAGGATTGCCAGAGTTTTAGAACGTTCGGTTATAAGCGGCGTGTCAGCACTGCGGCGTTATTTATTCTGCCGAAGGCGTAGCAGGCTGGCTTGCCAAGGATCTGACGCGAGGCGGCAGTAAAATCAGACACCTCGCCATGTCAGGCAGACCGCGTGTTCAGGGTTTGCTGCCGGTCCCCGGCAGATCGTCAGCGAGCTAGACTCCTACGCCCTCCGGGCAGAAGCCGTGTGTGCAAGGCTCAATACCCCGTCATCTCCAGATACCCCACACCCTCCTGCTTCCCGCTGACCTGCACCGGGCCCTCCCAATAGGGAATCTGCAAATCCATCCAGGCCTGTGGATTGAGCGCGTCGACTGAGACATCCACGCCCTTGCCGGGGATTTTTACCGACCAGCGGATGGGCATGTCGCGGCCTTCGACCTCGGTGGTGTCCTGCGGCGTCAGCTCGATGTCCTTCGCGGCAAGCAACTCGGTGCTGCCATCGGCGTTGATCCAGGTCCCGGTCAGGTAAGGTTCGCCGTCCTTCTGGCGCATGCGGTACAGCATCACGTCAGCGCCGCTTTTCAGGTGCAGCGAGAACCAGTCCCAGCCGGTCTGGTTTTCCGTCAGGGGCTGGCTGCTCCATTCGCGATCCAGCCAGGCGGGGCCGGAGACCTGATAGGTCTTGCCGTCGATTTCCAGCGTGCCGTCGGCCTGAAAGAACGGCTGACTGTAGTAGTACGACGCTTGCCCTTGCTCGGATTTCTGGCTGAAACCGTCCTGGCCCTGTAGCACCAGCGGCTTGTTCGAGGTCAGGTGCAGGCGGTAGTTGAACTGCGGGCCGCGGGCTTGCAGCTGCATGTCGGCCAGCGGGTTTTCGATGCTCGAATGGCTGCTGAACGCCCAGTCATCGATCCACGCCGTAAAGGGCGCCAGCGTGACGCCAGCCTGACCGACGCCCCCTCGGGCATAGCGCTCGGCGGCGTAGTGTTGGTCTTCGGAGGTGACGGCGGCATGGCCCATCCACAGGTTGCGATTGCGCCAGCCGTGCTCGTCGCTGGTGGCGGTCTTCGGGCGGGGCAGGGCATTGCGGAACAGCGTCCATTGCACGCCAAAGGACTGACCCTCGGCGTCCTTGAGGTTGGCGGTGATGTACCACCACTCGATGCGGAAATCGTTATGGCGGCCGTGGTCTTCGGGGAACACAAAGCGTTTGCCCGGCGTCACCTGTGCATAACTCGCGGCATCGTTGGCCAGCCCGGCAAAGCCTTTTTCTTCCTCGGTTTTGTCGTCGCAGCCACTGATCAACAGCGCGACGAGTAACAGGGCCAGCACCTTACTTTTCATTGGCGAAGGTCCTCAGCAAGTCAGCCGGCCGCGTGCGATACAGGCGATACAGCGGCCAGGCCGAAGCCAGCAGCGTGGCAAGCATCGCCAGAAGCATCAGGCGCAGCAACTGCCCAGGGAACACCTGCAAGGGCAGGCGCCAACCGAAGGCCTGCACGTTGATCACCGCATCCAGGCACCACGCCAGCAGCAGCCCCAGCGGGATCGCCAGCACCAGCGTCAGCACCGCCAGCAGCCAGGTCTGCGCCAGGTTCAGCAGCATCAATTGTCGACGCGTAACCCCAAGCGCCCACAAGGGCGCCAGTTGCCCAAGGCGACTCTGGCTCTGGGTCAGCAGGCTGATGAACAGTGCAACACCGGCCACCATCAGGGTCAGGCTATTAAGCGCAGCGGTTGCGGCAAACGTGCGTTCGAACACTTGCCGTGACCACGCCTTGAGCTGGATCTGGTCGACGATGCGGTTGTCGTCGATGGTGAATTTGTTGTGCAGCACTCGCAGCAATTGCGGGATCGCCCGGGTGTCGATGCGCAGGTTGAAGCGGTTGGGCGTGAGGTCCGGCCAGTGTTCGAGCAGATGGCTGGCGTTGACCAGCATGTGGCCCTTGGGGTTGCCGTAATCGGCGTAAATGCCCACCACGCGCAGCGGCCAGTCGCCATCGGGCGCGGGGAGTTTCACCTCATCGCCGACGCTGACCTTCAAGCGCCGCGCCAACTGCTCGCTGAGCATCAGGGTGTCATCCTTGGCCAGTTGCCCCCAAGGGTCGTCGCCTGCGGACTGCAGCAGCGGCCAGTGCTGGCGATAATGGGCGTTGTCGATCACCCCATACAGCTCGGCGGGCCAGCCGCGCAGCTGCAGCGACACCTGCCAGTTGGGCAGCACGGCGCGGGTCAGGGGTTGTTCGCTCAGCCACTTTTGTAAGGGCGCCGCCTGGGCCGGGTTCTGCGGGTTGATGTACAGCTCCGCGCTCAAGCGTTGTTCCAGCCAATGGGTGAAGGTCTGGCGGAAACCCGAGGTCATGCTGCCCGCGCCGATGTTGGCGGCCATGGCCAGCAGCAGCGCCATCAGCGCCAGGCTCAAGGCTGGCAACTGCTGACGGCAATCGGCGAGAAACCACTGCCCGAGCACCGAACGACTTTTACCGAGCAGCAGGTTGAGCAAGGCATTGAGCAGCACCGGCAGCCCCAGCGCAGCGCTTAACAAAAGACTGGCCATCAGCACGAAACCCACGGCCAGGCTGTTGCCGAACAGCGCCGCGAGCAGCGCGATCAGCGCCGAAATACCGGCGATCCAGCCTTGACGCTTGAGCCAGCGCGCGTGGGTATCGTGCCAGGCCTGTTCGTTGGCGAGGGCCAGCAAAGGCAGGCGCGCGGCGCGCAACAGACTGCTGGCACCCGCGAGAAAGGCGCCGAGCAAGGCCACGCCCAGGCCGCTCAACCACCACCAGATACTTAGATTCAGATGCCCGGCCACCTCGGCGCCGTACAGGCCGCGCAGGCTGGCGGCGACGTCGGGCAGCAACACGCTGGCCAGCCAGTAACCGCTGATGACCCCGGCGATCCCGCCCATCAAGGCCAGCACGCCGAGTTCGATCACCAGGCTTGCGATCAACCCCCGCCCGCTGACGCCACAGGCCCGCAGGTTGCGCAGCAGCCCACGACGCTGCTCCAGCGCCAGGCCAATTGCCGCATGCACGATGAACAGCCCGACCACGAACGACAGAAAGCCCAGCGCGTCGAGGTTCAAGTGAAAGCTTTCGGTGAGGCGGCCCAGGTCGTTGTCTTCGCCGCTTTTGCGAATCACCAGCTCGCCTTTCATGTCGTCGGGCAGCGGAGGCGGGTCTTCGGCGAAATCGCCGGGCAGGATCATCCGCGAGATTTGATCCGGCTGATTGAGCACCTGCTGGGCGAAACCGATGTCCATCAGCAGCAGGCCGGGGGCCATGTCGGCTTGGGCGCGCAACGGCGGCAGGGTTTGCCCGGCATCGGTCTGCGGTTGTTCGCCTTCGTGCAGCCCCAGCGCCTGCATCGTCTGCGGCGAAATCCAGGTGCTGCCCGGTGGTGTGAAGAAGTTGACCACCTGCTCGGTGTCCAGGGTCTGCCCGGCCAACGCAGTGTTGGCGGGCAGGGTCACCGGCTCGATGCCGAGCAGGACCAGTCGCTGATCAGGCAGGTCCTTGAGGGCAACGCGGCCACGCAAGGCAGGGGACACCGGCCACCCTGCGCGACGCAGGCTGACGAACAGTTCCTGTGAGTAGTTGGCGCCATTGGGCGCGACGAGCACTTTCTGCGGCTCGCCGCCGATCAATTGGCTGGCCTTGGCGTAGCTTTCCCGCGCCTGGCTGTTCAACGCCTGCACGCCGGTCAGCAGGCTGGTGGCCAGCCACAGGCCGGTGAGCACGCTGAAGAATTGCACCGGGTGGCGTCGCCAATGACTGAGCAGCGCCTTGAGGGTCCAGAAAAATACCGGCATCAGCGATCGCCTTCAGCCGCCAGACGGCCCAGATGCAGTACCGTCCGGCGATGCAGGCGCGCAGCGACCTTGGGGCTGTGGGTGACCATCAACACGCTGGTGGGGCTGTCGGCGAGCAGGTCCAGCAGCAATTGCAGCACTTCGTCGCTGGTGTTTTCGTCAAGGTTGCCGGTGGGCTCGTCGGCCAGTAGCAGGCCAGGGCGAGAGGCGAGGGCACGACCAATAGCGACGCGTTGTTGCTGGCCGCCAGAGAGTTGCTCGGGGTAACGCTTGAGGAGCGCGCCAAGGCCCAGGCGTTCGACCAGTTCGGCTTGCCACTCAGGGGAATAGCGCCCGGCCAGACGCGCTTGAAAGGCCAGGTTGTCCTCGACCTTGAGGCTGCCGATGAGGTTGAACTGCTGAAACACCAGACCGATTTCCGTGCGTCGCCAATTGGCCAGTTGCGCTTCGTTCATCAGGTCCAGCCGCTGCCCGGCGATCTCGATGCTGCCCTGATCGGCGTGATCCAGCCCGGCCACCAGATGCAACAACGTGCTCTTGCCGCTGCCGGATTCGCCCATCAACGCAAGGCTTTCACCCTGACCCAATTGCAAATCCACGCCCCGCAATACCGCCAACGGGCCTTGGGCCGTGGCATAGCTCTTGAACACGTCCTGGACTTGCAGCATTGACCGATACCTGGAGAGGGAATGAGGTGGAGGATAGCGGGTTGTCTGGGGTAGGTGTAAACAGCGGGCGGGTGCAGATTTGTAGTCGGTTGGATACGTTTGGTGACTGGCCGCAATACCTGTGGGAGCCGGCTTGCTGCGGGCCGCGGTCGGACGAATGCGGTGTGTCACTCAAGATCCCTGTCACTGACCCACCGCCTTCACGGCCGTCGTAACCTCCGGCTGCTCCTACAGGGGATCTGCGGCGTGCCAAAAAGTCATGATCATCACTGAACCTGTGGGAGCTTCTGGA